>JACPVN010000009.1 GCA_016191715.1 Ignavibacteriota bacterium
AATTACTATGAAATCAGATTTACAATATCATTACCGGAGGGTGTTTCCTTGACTCATCATTAATAACAACCTAAGAGATCCGTATGAAACAAAATATCATCATCATCGGGTTCGCCCTTTTGGCGCTATCGGGAGTTCTTTACCTTGCATACGACCTTCACAGAGAAAGCGAGACAGAAGTGCTTTCTCAATTTCATGATCGGCAATTGCTTCTGGTTCGACAACTTTCTCATCAGATTGAATCATACCTTCGGGATCGCTCATACGGTTTGCGAACCATTTCCCGCGATCCTGCTGTACAATATCATGACATTCCAGGGATAGATGAAGATATTCAATTTATATTCAAAGTATATCTTCAAAAACAACTTGTCAAGGGAGTCTCAGTTTATGATGAAAACGGTATCATCATCTACTCAACTAATGATAGCGCATTAGGAAGGAATTACAGTAATTGTGAGTTCTTTGACTGGGCAAAGCAAGCAGAGAACAAAGGAAAAGTATTCATCACTAATCTTATTCGAGCGACAGGGCAAGAAAATACTCCGCCTTATTTTCGATTTCTCCTTGTGACACCAGTGTATCAAGACGATGTTGATTCACTTTATCCCAAGCCTAATAAGAAGTTTGTTGGTGTCATATCAATGACGATTGATTGTGGTGAACTTATCAGGAGACAACTTGAAATATTAAATCCCAAAACTGAGGGTTATCACGTATGGGTGATAGACAAAGATGGAACGCTTATGTTCCAATCCGAACACCCGGAAATGGTCTTACGCAACATACACCAAAGTAATGAACAATGTTATCAATGCCACACGTCGTTTGATTATGTGAAGAGGATACTTACAGAAAAGCAAGGTGCATTGGACTATGAACTGAAGAATCATCCAAAGAAACTTGCTTCCTACGCACAGATGAATTTCCAAAATGCCTCATGGATTGTCGTTCTCAATACTCCCTATGGGGAGGTGACCGGCTTCATACAAAAAGAATTCATCCAGATGATTTTGTTAATGAGTTTGGTTGTTCTCGCAATCGGTGTTTCATCCATCCTCATGTACAGGAACTACCGTCTGAAAGTACGAGCGGAAGAGGAAGCACGACAATGGCGGGAGAAGCGAGAATTAGAGGAAAGGGTTATTCAATCTGAAGAACAATACCGAATGATTGTTGAATCCGCGCATGATATGATTTGGACGTTGGATATAAATGGAAACTATACATATATCAACACTCAGGGAAAAGGAATTGACAATTATGACGTTTCAGGTTTGATTGGGAAAAGTTTTACCCCGTTCATTGTTCCCGATGACCTGCCCAACGTTATGCAAGTTTTTAAAAATACTCTTTCAGGAAAAAAACACTCTTATGAAGTAAGAGTCTATAGCAGAGATAGCGAGATTCATCTCCTTTCTGTGAACACGGTTCCATTGTACAAAAACAAAAATATTATCGGAACAGTAAGCTTTGGGAGAGACATCACAGAGAACAGACGGGCTGAAGATGCGATGAAGGAGTCAGAAGCCAAGTTCAAAGTAATTTTTGAAACTGCAATAGATGGGATTTTGATTGTGGATATTGAATTAACAAAATTCTTTCTTTGCAATGAAAATATTTGTCGGATGCTTGGGTATGAAAAGGACGAACTCTTAAGTCTCGGCGTCAAGGATATTCATCCTGAGAAAGATTTGCCCTATGTTCTTCAACAGATAGATAAACAAATAAGAAAGGAGATTTCTCTTGCAACAAATATCCAGGTGAAAAGGAAAGACGGAACTGTGTTTTATGCAGACATAAACTCCATCCCCATTTCAATAAATAAAAAAAAATACTTGATGGGAACATTTCGCGACATCACTGAACGCAAACGAGCACAGGAAGCGCTCCATGAGTCGGAAGCGAAATACCGTACCATGGTTGAAACGTCCCACGATATTATTTGGATGTTGGATAAAGAGGGAAAATTTGTTTTTATCAATAGAAGCGCAGAAGAGATCAGCGGTTATAGTATCAATGATTGGTTAGGTAAAAGTTTCGCACCGTTAATACCTCCCGGAGATATGGAGCGTATGATGAGTATTTTCCATGAAATCCTGAGGGGGAATCCGATGAATTATGAGGCAAACGTAGTAAGAAAAGATGGTTCGATATTTTCTCTTGCTATCAATACAACTCCAATGTATTCAGGAGAAGAAATCATCGGGGCAATTAGTTTTGGACAGAATATTACTGAGCGCAAGCGCTCCGAGGAGATACTGCGCCAGAGTGAGGAAAGACTGAATACATTTATTAATTCTGCAACCGACGCCTTTACAATTTGGGATTCGGAACTTAACCTTCTTGACCTTAACCAATCTGCCTTGTCGTATGCTCCGAAAGGGATCAAGAAAAAGGATTTGATTGGAAAAAATATCCAAGTCTTAGAACCCGATGTCAAAGAGTCCGGTAGATTAGAACCATTCCTTGAAGTTATCAAAACAGGAAAACCATTCTCTTCTGACGAACTCGTTCTTCATCTACCTTTCGACAATGAAGTGTCTGACAGATACTTGAACGTCAGAGCATTCAAGGTTGGTAATGGTCTTGGGATTATGACCACTGATATCACTGAGCGAAAGCGGGCGGAACTGACTTCAAAGGAATCTGAAGGAAAATATCGCACGTTGATTGATAATATCCAGGATGGTGTCTTTATTATCCAAGATGCCAAAATGCAGTTTGTCAATGAAGCATTTGCAAAGATGGTAGGATATACCGTAGAAGAAGTCAGTGGAATGGATTTCCAGAAACTCGTTGCTCCTGAAGATCTCAAACTTGTTGCGGATCGCTATCGAAGAAGACAAGCGGGCGAGGATGTACCGAGAGAATACGAATTCCGTACGCTGCACAAGGATGGAACGACGAGAATCATCGTGAATATGAATGTCGGACTTATCATGTATCAAGGGAAGGTGGCAAGCATGGGAACGGTCAAAGACATTACCGAACGCAAGCGTGCTGAAGAAGTAGTGCGAGAGAGTGAGACTCGGTATCGTACACTCGTGGAGTCTTCACCTGATATTGTGTTTGTTACCGACTACACAGGCAAGATGCTTTATGCCAATCCCACCTTGGAGAAACAAACGGGCTTCACTGCCGATGATTTTCAATTTCCCCAGGAAGAGAATCCATTTATTCATCCGGATGATGCCGAACGGGTTGGAAATTTTATTGCTGATTTTGCAAAAAATGATAAAGAATATTCCGAGGTCATTGAAAACAGATTTCTTGATAAAATGGGTAGAACACATTGGTACTCCTCGGTGATTTCTAAAACCGAGTATCAAGGGGAGCGCGCCCTTCAATTTATCACGCATGACATCACGGAACGAATGCAAGCGGAAGAAACTCTTCAACAACTCCAACGACAAAATAAATTAATATTAGATTCTGTTGGAGATGGAATCTACGGTGTGGATTTACAGGGATATGCAACATTCATTAATCCCGCTGCTGCAAGAATGTTCGGATGGAAGGTTGAAGAACTCCTCGGTAAGCCAATGCATGCAATCATGCACCATACAAAAGGTGATGGAACTCCTTACCACCGTGATGAGTGTCTCATCTATGCTGCGTTCAAGGATGGAGCTATTCATCAAGTAGATAATGAAATTTTTTGGAGAAAAGATGGTACAAGTTTTCCGGTTGATTATGTCAGTACTCCGATTCGAGATGAACGAGGTGAAGTACTCGGCGCTGTCGTGGTGTTTAATGACATAACTGAACGCAAACAGGCAGAAGAAACTCTACGGGAAACCCGCGACTATTTAGACAATCTTTTAAACTATGCAAACGCTCCGATTATCGTATGGGATCCTGAATTTAGAATCACGAGGTTCAACCATGCGTTTGAACGATTAACGGGGTATCGTTCAGAAGATGTGATTGGAAAAGAACTCGATTTTCTTTTTCCTTCCGATACACGTCGAGAATCTATCCGGTTCCTTTACCGAACGACGAAGGGTGAACGATGGGAAACTGTGGAAATTCCAATCTTACACAAAGATGGGACGGTGCGTAACGTTTTGTGGAATTCTGCTACTCTCTTCTCACCTGATGACAAAACCGTTATTGCGACAATCGCGCAAGGGCATGATATCACTGCGCGCAAGAAGGCGGAAATAGAATTAAAGCAATCAGAACTTCAATATAGAATGTTCTTCGAGAATGATCTGACAGGCGATTATATCGCATCACCCGATGGACGTCTTCTGTCGTGTAATCCTGCATTCGTCCGTATCTTTGGATTCAAGTCCATCGAGGAAGCCCTCCAAACCAACGTCAAGACTTTTTTCCCTTTGCCGAAACAGCGCGAGGAACTTCTTCATAAGATTCGAGTTCAGAAAAAACTTGAATATTATGAGATAGAATTGCTTCGTCGGGATGGTAAGATAGTTTATCTCATTGCAAATATCTATGGTAAATTCGATAGCGACGGCAACTTGACCGAAACTCTCGGTTACCTGTTCGATGATACCAAACACCGTGAACTCGAAGAGCAATTACTTCAGGCACAAAAATTAGAAAGCCTTGGAACTCTTGCCGGAGGAATAGCACACGATTTCAATAACATTTTAAGTATTGTTATAGGTCATGCCGGACTGCTTGAAAAAGTTCGCACTGAACCTACGAAGCATGCTCAGGGTGTTGCCGCAATCAAAAAAGCCTCCCAACGCGCAACCACGCTTGTGAAACAACTCCTCACGTTCGCCAGGAAAACAGAAGTCGTTCTTGAATCAGTACTCGTGAATGATACAATTGATGAAATCACGAAAATGTTAAGCGAGACGTTTCCCAAGACGATTACAATATCAACTAATCTTCATCCCGAACTTCCCTCTATTACTGCTGACGCGAATCAACTTCATCAGGTATTCCTTAATCTTTGTGTCAATGCACGAGATGCTATGCCAGACGGAGGAACGCTTTGTATATCCACACGAACCATAGAAAATAAAGAAATCATCAATAAATTTTCAAAAGCAACTGCGGCACGATATGTTGAGATTGATGTCTCCGATACAGGTATGGGAATGGATGAAACAATTCGGTCAAGAATATTTGAGCCGTTCTTCACAACGAAAGGACCAGGCAGAGGAACAGGATTAGGTTTGACGGTAATCTATGGGATTGTAGAAAATCATCATGGATTCATTGACGTAGAAAGCGAAGTAGGCAAGGGAACAACTTTTCATATCATGTTTCCCGTCCCCGAACGATTTATCGAAAGAGTTGAAAGCCAACAGGAAATATCGGAAGAGTTTTCAGGTGGAACTGAAACCTTACTTCTCGTAGAAGATGAAGAGGGGATACGGGAATTAACAAGAGATTTTCTCGTTGTCAAAGGATATTCAGTGTTGATGGCTGCTGACGGAGAGGAAGCAATTGACATCTATCTACGTCAACAGAATGAGATTGCAGTTGTTATCTCTGACATTGGATTGCCGAAGTTCAACGGGATAGAGTTATTCAAAAAATTAAAAGTCATCAATCCAACGGTGAAGGTTATATTTGCAAGCGGATATATTGATCCTCACACCAGATCAGAAATGCGTGAGGCGGGGGCAAAATATTTTGTTCAGAAACCATACCTTCCTCATGAAGTTTTGACAAAGATACGAGAAGCCATTGATTCCGAAAGAGATAAACTTTGCTGACAGGTTCATAATCATGAACACAGTGAAATTCACTGTCATTATCTCCTTCGTATTGTTTCAACAGTGAATCATAAATTACCTGATTCACAATCATTGCATCATCGTCCGAACCGAGCGGTGCATATTCATCTCTGCAATGCGGTATAATGTTTTGATACTCAGGAAATATCTCCATAAATAATTTTGTGTATTGCCGTAGCCGTTTTTCTTTCGAGTGTGTTTTATCAGTCCACCATCCGTAGTTCTTTTCAAACTTCTTTTCAAGACGTTTCAATTTCTTTTGGTCGAGTTGACATCGAGTTAACTCCTCGCTCCATCGTCCTCCGATGACAAACCAATCACCAAATCCTCGTAACATCCAATCAATGATTGCATACATATTACAATAATCCTCTCTCAGCAAATGAGGTGTAAGTCTGATTTGTAAAGATGATATGGTCGTGTACCGGAATCCCGATTATCTTTCCTGATTCAACCATTTGTTTTATGAGTTGCACGTCATCTGAAGATGGTTCAGGATTTCCCGATGGATGATTGTGTGCAAGAATAACTGAAGCTGCTGTTGCTACAATCGCTCCACGAAATACTTCCCGTGGATGAGCGAGACTGCTGTTAAGAATGCCTTCCGTGATGACTTCAAATCCAAGAACATTGTTTGCTGAGTTCAGCCAGAACACAACAAATCTTTCACGTACTTGATTTTTGAACAATGATTGATAATTGGTGAAGATGTCTTGCGGAGTGTGAATGTGAAGGGTTGAAGTGTTTGGAAGTTCATTTGAATCTTTGAATTTCCATGTGATAGTACGGGATGAATAGTGCATAAGAATTTCCTTAAATGTTGATTGTTAATTCTTATACCAAAATGGGTCCCCTTTTTGAGCCTCGTCGAATTAAACCTTACATAGAGGCTCAAACATCTTTCTACTTTGATGTAAAGCCGGGTTGAGATGTCAAATCTGAATCAGAGGTAATTTCTATAAAAGAGATGGTACTCTCTTGGGTTGAAATGTTGATTCAGATATTTTTTTTACAGAAAATATTTAGAAGCCATTAGTGTTTTTACCTCGTTTAATCCAATAATAGCAATCTGAGACAAAGAACTGACATGAATCAGGTAAAATATATTTGACTTTTAACTTGATTATCTCCTTTACAAAACCTATTTTATGCCAATTCTTTACTTCTTTAATCAATTAACAGCATAAATTAGGTAAAATATTAATGGCTTTGCCAAAATTGTATGAGACATTTTACGCTCAACGAGTTTTCACAGTTGAGGAGGCATGCAGGAAATTGAAGATGAGCATGCCGTCTCTCAGTCGAATGCTTTTCACTCTTCAACAAAAAGACTATGTTATCATGGTTAAAAAAGGATTGTACGCAATCAAACCGTTGGAATCGAGAGGAAGAGACTTTTCCCCTGATAAATATCTCATTGCTTCAAAACTTCAAAAGAATTTGTATCTCAGTTATCACACGGCTTTAGAAATTCAAGGGGTAGCTCAATCTGTTTTCAACATGGTGTACATTTCGGTCCCTCGACAAGTAAGAACGTTTCAATACCAAGGAATCACGTATCAGTTTGTAATGAAATATCATTCCTTTGGAGTGGAAGAGAAGAAAATTGAGAACATATCGGTACGAGTAACTGATAGAGAAAAGACACTAATTGATGGCATTGAAAAATTAAAATACGTTGGTGGTATAGAGGAATACCTCAAAAGTGTTTCTTCGTTTCCATCGGTGAATACAACAAAGTTATTCCGGTATCTTCAAAGAATCAATAAAAAGATTTTATATGCAAAGGTCGGCTGGGTTCTATCTCGTTTTTCCAAACAGTGGAGTATCGAAAAAACGCTTCTTAATAAATTGAAGAAGCAATTAAGCACAAAAATTTTTTATTTGGAAGAACGAGATGCCAAAACTGTTTTTCGTTTCAATGATGAATGGAACCTTATGATACCGGCAAATCTGGAAAGTAAGTTAGAGGAGGTCCAACCATGATTTCATCTATTGAAATAAAACAGATTGCGAACGAATACAGGTTTAATACTGCAAATGTAGAGAAGGTTATTCGGTTAGTAAATCTTCTGGACGAAATTTACTCACATCCCTTCTTGAAAAAAACACTCGTGCTGAAAGGAGGGACAGCGATAAATATCTTTATCTTCGATGTACCACGTCTTTCTGTGGACATTGACCTAAACTACATTGGCTCACCGGAGAAAAAAGTCATGCTTGAGGAAAGGTTGAGCGTAAGAGAATTTCTTGAACGCATCGTTCAACTACAACGCTACGAAAAAGTGCTTACGGAAAACTATGGGAGTGATCGCTTCGAACTTTGGTACAACAACGTCAGTGGTAATAAGGATCGTATCAAAGTTGAAATAAACTATCTGTTGAGAATTCCTTTACTCAAACCTGTTGTTTCAAGGAAACAAAAAATATTCACCAATGTCTCGCTTCCGAAGGTAAGTATTATGGCTCACGAAGAACTCTTCGCCTCGAAGACTGTTGCACTGCTCTCTCGTCATGCCGCACGAGACCTCTACGATATTTATAACTTGTCAAGTGAAAAAAGTTTTATGATAAAGAAATCGCTCTTGAGGACTTGTTTCATATTTTATGGAATCATTAACCGGGAGGATTTTCGAACAATGTCAATTGAAACCATTGACTCCGTATCACCGAGGGATATCAAGCGAACTCTGTATCCACTCCTTCAACGTGAATTATTTTTTGATCTGGAAAAGAGCAAACAAAAAGTGAAACAGTTTATACTGCCGCTTTTCAGGTTTACTAAGAAAGAGAAAGGGTTCATCGAATCTTTTTTCACTGGACAATATATGCCTGAATTGCTATTCGACCCAAATTATTTTTCAGATGAACTTTCTCTTCACCCAATGATTGAATGGAAACAGAGTCATATTCAAAAACATGTTTCTGAATGAGACAGTACATATCTTGGTCAGTAAAATCCTGTACCGAAGTGTGTGAAATGAAGTGGATAACGGAACTTGAAATCTTAATTGTTCATTCTGCTTAAATCGGGCAATAAATAAACTTATTTGTCAAAAATGGGAATCTTTTTCAAACAAAAATTCCCCCTGTTGCCTCATAATAAAATGTAACCCAAAAAGTTGGAAAAAAGATAAGAAAAAAAGGAGAAAAATAATAACGGGATCAGCATTACGGAGTGCTACCTTTCTGAATAATTCCAGGATTGATTCTCCGAAGAGAGAATGGTGAAGGAGAGATGTGTTGGTTGTTGATGGATAATGAAGACGTCGTCGATTGAATTTGTTCAGATGAATCAGAAGAATTCGGGGGACGGAACTGATGAATACGATTAATCTTCTTTTTCATTGCTTGTTGTAGCGTGAAGGGATTCAAGGAAGCGAACAGTTCACGAAGTTGAGTTTTGGTAGTTCGCTTGATTCCTTTTGCCTTGAGGACGCGTTGCAGTGGTGTGAGCGGCGCATCATGGCGCTTCACGAGTGTGGACTTATCCCGATATTTTTCGATGAGCTTCACGGAGGGAAGAAAGAAATTCAAGAGCAGATACCATTCGGTGGAGTAGAGATCGTTCATGAGGTGAACGTAGCGTATCGTGGTGTCCATGTTGAAACGTTAAGAGAAGCGTATTTGATCCGCTTTGCGAACGATCTCCATGCTACACTCTTTATTGATGTAATGGATCTTTGGAAAAAGGTATCACGAAGTAACAGCGAAGATATTATATTGCAACGATTCGAAAAGGGTGCTAATGCCTATAGAGTTCTGGGTGGTTCCAAAGGAACAATAACCGATATGAAACGATTCGAGATTTTCGGTCCGACAATCATTGGAACGAACGAGGAATTACACAAAATTCTTGATACTCGTGCAGTTCATATCACCATGCTTCCTTCCCAGAAAGTCTTTGAAACGGACGTGACCCGGGAAATTGCATTACCGTTTAAAGAACGTCTCGTTGCTTTTCGTATGAGACATTACTTAGAACAACTTCCTGTGATTGAAAAACCAGCATCCGGTAGATTAGGTGATATTCTCTTACCGATACGGCAAATCATTAGACTCGTTCGTCCTGATAAAGAGAAACAATTCATGAGTCTGGTTCAGGTAATACAGCAAAGAAGAGAAACTGAAAGAACAATATCCCTTGATGCGATGATTATTAGTGTAATCATCGGCTTGCGCAACATTGCTCGGGCTGGTCATGGCGTAATTGGAGTAAAGCAAATTACGGACAGCGTCAACACTGCATGGGATTTATCTTCCGGTAATCTTACTCCCCATAAAATCGGTCGCAAGCTCCTATCGCTTGGCTTTGAAAAGGCCAGAATGAGCAATGGTAATGCAGGGATAATTTATAACCAACCACTTATTAATAAACTCAGTAGCATTTATGTGTTACAGGCAGCTTAACAAATGCAATGCAACAAAAAGAAGTATTGTCGGTGAAACAACTATCCGAATATCTTGAATTGTCTGAGACGATAGTAAGACGTCTTGTGAAGGATGAAGAAATACCCTACAACAAAATCAAAGGCTCATACCGTTTCTTTCTACCTTCTATCAGAGAATGGCTGAGAAGCAGTACGGTCAACCCGGGAACAAATTCAACAGATGATAATGCAAACAAAAGGGCTGAAGAAATTTTTGCTTCAGTCAATTAATAATTTCCATACAATATTCACTGTGCAGGAGGCTGTCTCCCTCCTGCACTTTTTGTTTGTGGTATAAGAATTGGTAATCACCAATCACGAACATTTGGAGACGAGAAGTACATGGCAACATTACGAAAAAGAAAAACCCAAAAAGGGTTTATGTATGTAATAGATTTTTACTACAACAATAAATGATTTACAAAATCAACCAAAACATCAGATTACAAAACCGCTAAAAAGATACTCGAAAATATTCAAGGCAAAATAGCACAAGGAACTTTTGGTCTCGTTGTTGAAAAGAAAAAAAGTATCACCCTCGAAAAGTTCTTTGTAGAGTATTCCGAGTATGCGGAAAGTTATAAGAAATCAACAACGATAAGGAATGAAAAATCAATGGCGGAAAAGTTTAAAACCTATTCCGGAGATGTTGATTTAAGAAATATTGATATACAGAAACTAGATAAGTGGAAAGCTTCTCTTCTCAAACACGTTTCACCTGCAACGTTTAATATTTATCAGAGATTTTTACAAGCAGCATTCAACATAGCACTGAAGTGGAAATACATCAATACTAATCCATTCACGGAAGTGAAGAAAGAATCAGTTGATGAGAAACGAAATTTTTTCACAGCAGACGAATTAGAGTTGCTCCTTGCCACACTTGATGCAGATATTAATAACCCTCAGAAACGACATATCAAACAGTCCAATATATTATTTAAACAGTATGTGGAGTTTTTAGTGAACACCGGACTAAGAAGAAACGAAGCCCTTGCGTTAAGGATAGAACAAGTAGATTTCGAAAAGAATCTAATTTATATAGAGCGAACAAAAGGGAAAAAGTACCGACCAATTCCCCTCACAAAAAAGGCTCGGGAAATTCTCCTTCAGGTTGGAAATGGTTTATTTGCCAAGTTGAACGCCGATATGGTGACACACAAATTTGGAGACATTCTTCAACGAATTGGACTTCAGTATTTAAAGCTTCACTCACTTCGACATACGTTTGCAACACAATTAGTTTCGGCGGGAGTTGATATCTATGCAGTGAAAGAACTCTTAGGACACCAAGACATTCGGACGAGCATGGTATATGCGAAAGCAGATACGGATGCGTTACAAAAAGCAGTAGATAAACTGAACAACTAATCAAATCTTTGGTTACGTTTTGGTGACATTTTTATTTGAAAAGCAACAGGGAAGTGAAAACTGCCCTTTGTTGTGCGCCCTGAGGGAGTCGAACCCCCAACCCTCAGATCCGAAGTCTGATGCTCTATCCAGTTGAGCTAAGGGCGCTTTGCTTGTATTTCGAATTGCGGATTGTCAATTTCTGATTGAATGAAGATACCTATATTCCGATTTCGAAATTGACATGACAAAAATACTTCTTTTCTTACATTCATCCAAACCACGCTCTTTGATTCTCACATTCAAAACGCGTACATTGATGCCTGAAATTATTATGAACACATCTTTCGAACGACACCGGTTTCGCAACAGGTTTTTTGGAACTCTCTCTTTTACCATTGTCAGTGTGCTGTTTTCTTACCATACGTATTGTCAACTTCCTTTAGGTGACCGCGTCATCGGGTTGTCAATTTCCAATACGGAGAACGACAGATTTGATTCTGCTTTTATTCATGCACTTGGAGCGGGCGCTACATCGTTTCACCTATTTTTCAAATGGAATGATATTGAAACAACACCACTAACGTATAGCAATGTTTACCTCCCTGCTGCAAACAATTTCTTTCCGTTGTTTCACACAAAAGTCAGTCTTGTACTTGCGCCGATAAACGCGTTTCATAAAGAGGTTCCCGCAGATTTGCAAAATCTTGCATTTGATGATTCACTGATGATTCATCGCTTCAAGCAGTTGTTAGATTATGTGTTTACTCAAATTCCTGACCTTGAATTGAAAGCCCTTACCATCGGGAACGAACACGATGCTTATCTTGGAAGCGATACAATGCTTGTAAGACAGTATAAAACCTTCTATGATTCAGTGAGTACGTATGCCCGTTCTTTGAGAAGCGGACTTCTTATCGGCACAACTCTCATGTACAGCGGGCTGACAAACATTGCCACACGAACGCTCATGCAAAGTCTCAACGAAAACAGCGACATCGTTTCTTTAACGTATTATGGAATTAACGGAGACTTTACTGTGAAAGACCCGTCTGAGATACGAGCAGATTTTGATTCATTGGTTTCGTTATTTCCGAATACTCCGATATATATTGAGGAGTGTGGTTATCCTTCAAGCGATTCCTGTAACAGTTCAGAACATAAGCAGGAGGAATTTATTCAGAATGTTTTTGCCGTGTGGGATGCTTTATCAAATAATATAAAATACATCTCGTTTTTTCAGTTAACGGATTGGTCATTCACTGCTGTTGACTCGTTTGCAATCTATTACAATCTCCATGATATTAAATTCAAAGAATTTCTCAGAACGCTTGGTTTGAGAACGTATTCTGGGAATGGCTCCAACAAGCAAGCATATCTTACGTTACAAAATGAAGCATTCATTCGCGGTGCGTTAAATGAAGTTACGAATGACACCCGAATACCGACTGAAATCGAATTGTTTCAAAATTATCCGAATCCCTTTAACCCGTCAACGGAATTCAGTTTCCGGATTTCAGAAGACGGATATACCTCGCTGAAAGTTTTCAATCTTTCAGGAAAAGAAATTTCAACCATCATTTCAGAGAGGTTCACTCCCGGCTCGTACACTGTTTCATGGAATGCTTCCGGTTTTCCAAGCGGCATCTACTTCAGCCAGTTAGAAGTTTACTCGTTTAAAACAAATCGCCGGCACATTCAAACAAGAAAATTACTGTTGCTTCGCTGATGAAATTCCGGAATAAAATATTACTCGCCATATGGAGCGTGGTGTTTGGCTTGCTCATCATTCTTTATAACTTTATCAGTTCATGGGTGCATGAACAGGTGGAAGCGCGCTTCACCGAAGATTTGCGCGGAATGTATTCCGTTCTTCATCAGTTGAATGCACTGCAGGCAGAACAGGATTTGAAAGCGGCACAGATTCTTGCCGAATCGCCGCGACTGAAATCGCTTCTCGCTTCGAAAGAAAAGAAAACTGCAGTTCCTGCCTCACAGGAACTGATTAGCAATATGGGGTTGAATCTTTTTCTTCTCACAGACCAACAGGGAAATCTTATCGTGCAGTTGCTGAACGGAGTGGAGGAACACTACTCCATCAACCGGCTTGTAACATCACATAGATTTCTTCAGCAATCACGAACGATGATTTGGAATTTGGGAACGGATATTTATCGCTGTGCCGCAGTTCCGCTCATGGATGGAAAAACGTTTCTCGGAACGCTCACTATCGGTTTTCGTCTGACCAGCAGTAACCTTTTCGATGTTCAGGCGATGAGTAAAAGTGAAACGGTGTTGATGATTGACAGTACCATCGTCGGCTCTACTCTGCCATGGGAATTTCAAATGGAACTAACGACGTGGGCAAATGAAAATGCAATTCAGCATGTTGATATTCCTTCCGAAGCAGGACCGGAAGTGTTTCCCGTTTCGACTTCTCAGGATGATTACATCGGCGTATTTTGCCGGCTCGACCAGCGCAAACAATTTGTCAGACCGATGTACGCGTATCTGCTGTTAAAATCAGTGAACAAAGAAGTGAGCGCATCTCTTCGTCCCGTCATGGATACATTCATCATTCTTTCTGTTATTGTATTGCTCGTTACCGCTGTCATCGGGTATCTGATTTCGCGGAGTATTACAAAACCAATTGCCGTGTTGGTTCGCGGAACGACCGAACTCGCCCGCGGAAATTATGATTATCATATTCACGTCAAACAAGGAGATGAATTGGGATTTCTCTCCGAGCGATTTGAGGAGATGAGCAAGTCGTTGAAAGAGAAAATACTATTGCTCGGCTTTCAAAAAACGGAACTTGAAACTGCACTCACAAAATTAAAGGAAGCGCAGGATGAACTTGTGAAATCGGAACGGTTGGCGGCGACAGGAAAAATCACAGCACAACTTTCACATGAAATCAATAACCCGATTCACAATATTTTAAGTTGTTTGCAAACCGCGTTGCGTCGGACTCCGAAAGATTCTTCCGAGCGTGAGTTAATTGAAGTTGCGTTCGAAGAAGTGGAGCGGCTCGCGAAGTTGACGAGGCAGATGCTCGACATTTACCGCACCTCAATGGTGCAGGAATCGAGAGAGCCAACCTGCTTGAATAAAGTGATTCAGGAAGTGCTTGCTTCTTCGAGTTCCGTTCTTCAGCACAGTAATGTTTCGGTCGAAACATCGTTCACCGACGATTTGCCGAAGATTGCCGGTTTGCCTGATAAACTCAAGCAGGTTTTTCTTAACTTGTTCATCAATGCAAAAGATGCGATGCCGAACGGCGGAACGCTTTCCATACAGACCTTGAAGCAAGACGGTTTTCTTGTTGTCAATGTCTCTGATACCGGCACAGGCATCGCGCAGGAACACATCAACAAAATTTTTGATGCATTCTTTACGACGAAAGGAAAAGTCAGCGGCGTCGGTCTCGGACTATCGGTTACGTACGGAATCATCCAGCAACACAACGGAACCATCACGGTGAAAAGTCAGTTAGGCAAAGGCACAACATTTACCGTCAGTTTTCCAATTTTGAATCCGGAACAAATCGCATGAACAACACACGCATACTTATAATTGATGATGACAAAGCATTTCGCGTAGCCACAACAGCGCTGTTGGAAGACCACGGCTACACGGTCGAAACGGCAACGAACGGAAAGGAGGGAGTTCAAAAATTTTCCGACCAGTGTTTCGATTTAATTCTTTCCGATTTGGTGATGGAAAGTATGAACGGCATTGAAGTGTTACAGGCAATCAAACAAAAAGCGCCCGAACAAAAAGTGATGATGGTGACGGGATTCGGTTCCATCAGTACGGCAGTGGAAGCGATGCGGAAAGGCGCGTACGATTATCTCACCAAGCCGTGCAACAACGATGAACTGCTTGTAAAAGTAGAACGGGCGGTTGAAGAAGTCGGGCGCGAGCGCGAACTCCGCCGTCTGCGCGACATGCTTGACCCTGCCGCAAACTTTTCCAACATCATCAGTCAGAATGATAAAATGAAAAGCGTCTTTCACATGGTGCGGCAGGTTGCAGAAACAGACGTGACCGTGCTGGTACTTGGCGAAACAGGAACCGGAAAAGAACTGTTTGCCCGCTCGGTGCATTTCAACAGCATGAGACGGGACAAGCCGTTCGTTGCCGTGCAATGCTCGGCAATTCCCGAAACATTATTGGAGAGCGAATTATTCGGGCATGAGAAAGGTGCGTTCACCGGCGCAAGTCGTCAGCGTATCGGGAAGTTCGAAGAAGCAATTGGCGGAACAATTTTCTTGGATGAAATCGGAGACGTGCCGTTGAACATTCAAACAAAACTACTGAGAGTGTTGCAGGAAAAACAGATTACCCGCTTGGGCGGCAATCAATTTATTGATGCAGATGTTCGAATCATCTCGGCAACAAACAGCGACCTTGAAGCAATGGTGAACGACGGAACGTTCCGCGAAGATTTATATTACCGTTTGAATGTTTTCCCGATTACCATTCCGCCTCTTCGGGAACGGCTTGATGATATTCCTCTGCTCGCCGAACACTTTCTCCGGAAATACAAAACGCTCACTCGCCAACCGCTGGAAGGAATTTCTCCGGCAGTTCTCCACGACATGATGAATTACGATTGGAAAGGAAATGTGCGCGAGTTGGAAAACCTTATGCGCCGCGCTATTATTAAATCAACCGGTCCGACAATTTCTTCGATTGATATCGCCGTGAAACATTCCTCCGAAACCGCAACAGAATTGACGGATTCCCCGACGACAACGCTCATTCCCTACAAGCAATACTTGGAACAGGTTCAGAAAGACGCAGAAAAAAAATACCTTCTCCGTACCTTGAAAGAAAGCAAAGGGAATCTCAATCAAGCCGCGCGCCTGATGGATGTTGACCGTAAAACAATTTACCGGAAAATCGAAGAGTATCAGATTGATGTGGTGAGTTTTAAGATATAGTTTTATCTTGATGAAATAAAGAAAAAGCCGTTTGGATAAACGGCTCTTTCGCATGTCGAATATCTATTCCTCTTGGCGCTATCGCATCAAGACCATTCTTTTTGTCTCGACAGTATTCCTTGCTATGAAAGTGTAGTAATATACTCCGCTCGGTAAATTATCCGCAGTAAAGGGGACCGATTGATACCCTGAAGTTTCATACCCATCAAGGAGTGTTGACACCACCTGCCCTAACGAGTTATACACTTTTAAAGAAACATAACCATCTTCCGGAATCCCGTAGTGAATTTGCGTCGAGGGATTAAACGGATTAGGAGTATTCTGCATAATGAAATAATCCGAAGGGGCACCATTGTCGGATTCGTTTCGGACAACAATTTTCGAGGGTTGGATGGTTAAGAAATTTGCTGACCGAACATTGGATGATGCTGATGTTTGAGTATAGACATCGTATGCTTGTAGGTAATAATAGACTGTTCCGCCGTTGTTTGGTTTCTGAAGAATAACATCATAGTCTTCCCATTGTGTTGTCGGTTGTAAAACGCTTGCTTGATACGAATACGAACTGTTGTTGATTTTGCGATAAATTTTATACCCTTTCACATCATAGCCGGTATGTTTTTCCCATTTCACCAGTGCATGGTTATGTCCATGTGAAGCATTCCAGATACTACCAATAGGGAGTTGAACCGGCGCAGAAGGCGCTCCTTCTAATTTCGCGTTGAGGGCATTAAAAGCATTGGCTCTTCCGTATCCATATAAATTGGAACGAAACGTATCACCCATTACCGTAACTTTGTCTGCAGTAAAGCGGATAATGTCCCGCACATCCGACGAAGAGAGACCAGATGTAAATGAATGGATTAAACCGGCAATACCCGTAACATGTGGTGTTGCCATGGAGGTGCCTGCCCCGTAACTGTAATTTTGCGTCCAGTTATAAGGAAAACCCATCAAAGTGAAATTGTAATTTGGGGTTGTAGAATAAATGTCTCCCGTGACATCAGATACCCCGCCTCCTGGTGCAACAACATCTAATTGTAATCCCACATTTGAAAATGAAGGTCGATTATCATCTTTGTCTGTTGCGCCAACGGCTATGACATTACTGTACGTTGAAGAATAAGCGGCTGGATATCTAACATAACCACCATTATCGTTTCCTGAACTTGCAACAATGAGCACATTATTGTTTGAAGCATATGTGATTGCTTCTACCTGGGTTGTGGAACCGGCATCAAATCCGCCACTAAAATTTATGACCGTGGCGCCGCTATCAACCGCATATATTACACCTTGTTTAAACATGGCATCAGTCCCCGACCCGCATTTATTAAATACCCGAATACACAAGACCTTGCATTCCCATGCGACACCTGCTACACCAGTTCCATTATTAGATTCAGCGCTGAGTATGCCGGTAACGTGCGTGCCATGTCCGTACTCATCCCTTGTATTATGGGTCATCGCGTAATAGTGTGGGTAAAAAGCGAGTAGAGAATGGATATAAGTTCAAGCAAGAGAACGTGTTAGAGGATTTTTATGTGTGAGGAAAAAGTAGTATGAT
>JACPVN010000010.1 GCA_016191715.1 Ignavibacteriota bacterium
AAATCCTACCAACGCGCCGCCGAGATGCGCAAAGTGAGCAATTCCATCCTGCGAGCCCGTCACCCCGGAAATCAATTCAAACAAAATGTAGAGAATGACAAAATATCGCGCGCGAATCGGGAGAAGGAAATATAAAAATATCGAGCGGTCGGGGAACAACATCCCGTACGCGAGCAACACGCCATACACAGCACCGGACGCGCCGACAGTCGGACCGGAAACGCCAAATAGCGGACTGATAAGCAAATGAACAAACGCCGCTCCGAGTCCGCATATCAAATAATAAATGAGAAATTTCTTCGAACCCCAAACATTTTCCAATTCCATTCCGAACATCCAAAGCGCAAACATGTTCATAAAGAGGTGCATAAAGCCACCGTGCATGAACATGTACGTGAACAACTGCCATACTTCAAATCCATATCCGAGCGGAAACAATGCAAAAATAATATTAAGAAAATATTGCAACGGTACTCCGCCGATTTGGAACATCCCGAAAAAATTCACCAAGAGGAAAAGGGCAACATTGGAAATCAATAACGCCTTGATAACCGGGGGAAAGAAACTAAATCCTCCGAAAAACGAGGGACGATGATAACTCGAACTTGTATAACGATAATACGACATTATGTTTTATGAAAGAACATCAAAATTTATTTGTCAGTTAGTGCGGCAATTCCGGGAAGAATTTTTCCTTCGAGAAATTCGAGCGATGCGCCACCACCCGTTGAAACATGAGAGACGGATTCACTCAAACCGGCTTGAGCAATTGCCGCGGCAGAATCTCCTCCCCCGACAATCGTCGTTGCACCTGTTTTTGTAATCCCGGCTAACAATCGGGCAATTGCGTTTGTACCTTCTGCAAAGTTCGGCAGTTCAAACACGCCCATCGGTCCGTTCCATACCACTGTTTTTGCTTTCTTCAATTCTTCTTGACACAATCTAACGGTTTCAGGTCCAATATCAAAGCCGGACCACCCTCTCGGAATTTGGTTGACAAACACAGTTTGTTGGGGAGATTCGTTTTCCATTTTTTCTGCAATTATACAATCAACAGGCAGAAGAAGGTTAATGTTCCGTTGTTTTGCTTCGTCGAGCAGTTGCTTTGCTAATTCAATTTTATCGGCTTCGACAAGCGAGTTGCCGACTTCAAGTCCTTGCGCTTTATAGAACGTAAACATCATTCCGCCGCCAATGAGTAATACGTCAACTTTACCCATTAAGTTTTGGATGACATCAATTTTGCCGGAAATTTTTGCGCCTCCGAGAATTGCCGCATACGGACGCACAGGATTTCCAACCGCCTTGCCGAGGTATTCGATCTCTTTTTTCATCAAATATCCGGAAATGGACGGCTTAATAAATTTCGTTACACCCTCTGTTGAAGCATGAGCGCGATGTGCGCTTCCAAACGCATCGTTCACATACACATCACCAAGTGAAGCAAGTAACTTGGAAAAATTCACATCGTTCGCTTCTTCTTCTGCGTGGAAGCGAACATTTTCCAAGAGAAGACATTCGCCGTTCGGTAATCCGTTCACGATTGCTTCCACTTCCATACCGATGCAATCAGGGGCGAATTGGACAGGCTTGCTGAGGAGTTGAGAAAGCCGGTCAGCCACAGGTTTGAGTGTGAACTCCATGTTGCGTTTTCCTTTCGGGCGACCGAAGTGACTCATTAAAATAACGCGTCCGCCGTCAGAAAGAATTTTTTTGATTGTGGGAAGCGATTCAGCAATTCGGGTTTCATCCGTAATAACTCCGTTCTTCATCGGGACGTTGAAATCAACACGCACGAGCGTACGTTTGCCGGAAAAATTTATATCATCAATTGTTAATTTGTTCATAGTTTCATTTTCAGGTTTTCAGAATAGATAATAAAAATGGCTAACGTGACCTTTCGTCAGCGTTAGCCACGTAATCATAATTCAGTTTATTACAGCGACTTGGAAATTTTCTTTACCAAATCAATGACGCGACATGAATAACCCCATTCGTTGTCATACCACGCACATACTTTAATCATCGTCCCCATGACAAACGTCAGTGGTGCATCGAACACAGCAGAGTGGGTATTGCCTCGAACATCACTCGATACAATCGGCTCTTCCGTGTATTCGAGAATGTTTTTCAAGTAACCATTCGCCGCGGCTTTGAATGCCGCGTTCACTTCTTCTTTCGTTGCTGTTTTTTCTGATTCGATAACTAAATCAACCAGAGAGACATTGGGTGTGGGAACTCGAACAGCAATTCCGTCCAACTTTCCTTTTAATTCAGGAATAACCAAACCAATTGCTTTTGCCGCACCGGTTGAAGTGGGAATCATATTGAGTGCGGCGGCACGCGCTCGACGCAAATCAGAGTGAGGAAGGTCTAAAACCTTTTGGTCATTTGTATAGGAATGAATTGTCGTCATCAT
>JACPVN010000137.1 GCA_016191715.1 Ignavibacteriota bacterium
GCGCGTATAGCAGTTAGAAGACCAATGGAAATGGAAAAGGGACTTCGAGCTATTTAATGTTTTATCGGGAAGAAGAAAGGTGAGTTATTCGATAATACAAAACAATTCCCAGATGAAGGTGCTAGGATATTGATTTCAGATAATTTGTTAGTAATAATGGAAATGCTTGATATTTTGCAACGCCAAGCACTCTCATCGGTTGATGATTGGATAGATTTAATCGGTGATGAAATAAAGAATACCACAATTTTTACTCGACAATTTGAGGAACTCAAGGCTGAATATGAAAATGAAAAATCAGAAATGAGTGAAAAGTATCAAATTGAGTTCAATTCCTATCAGTTAGAAGTAGAAAAAGATAACTTAGAATCACTAAAAGATAAGGCAGAATCACTAAAAGATAAGATGGCGGCGGAAAAAATAATAAAAGAATTGGAAAAGAAATTTAATGAAGAACTTGGTCAAAGGAAAATTGAATACGAGAAAAAACTTAATGATTTAATATCAAAAACAAATTCAAAATTACCTTTGTGTGGAACTTCCGTCACACCAATTTTTACTTCGGGATCCGTTCCAGCACATTTGGATGTAGTGAATTCAGGAAGACCTGAAGCTAATTTTCTTATACCACAACAATTCAATGAATCTATGGGTTTGTTATCTCAAATGTTGTATAAGCTAACATGTCCTTTTTGCAATTCAACTCAAACTGAAACATCAAAAAATAATTCATATATGAGGCATTGTAAATCATGTGGACGAGATTATAGTCCACCTATTAGATGATAAGATTATGCCAGACATGAATTAAGTATTTAGGGCGAGATGCGGGCAAGATATCCTAGCTAATCAATTCAATCGAAAACAAGAAAACAAAATTCCCTTGAGCGGGAAGAAAGAAGAGGTTGGTATGGAAAAATTTGCACATAGAAAAGGGCTTCTAAGCTTTTCTTCTACTCCCTTAGTAATAATTGGTTGGATATGTTTTATGATAGGAAATGGCTTAATGTCAATTCCATTTTATTATAAATTCGTCTTATTAACAATAGCTAGGGTCTTGCCCTAAGTACTTACACCTAAAACTTATTATCTGTGAAAAAACTGGCAACCATTAAAGTAAAATAATGAACTTCAACAAATTCACCATCAAATCTCAGGAAGCCGTACAGAACGCGCAGGAGATTGCACAGAGTTACGGCAATCAGGCAATCGAACCGGAACATCTGCTTGCCGCTCTTGTGCAGGATAGCGAAGGATTACTCGTTCCGATTCTTCGAAAACTCGGAGCGAATGTTGACTACATCAAAATCAAGATTGCAGAAGCGATGGAGAAACTGCCCAAAGTTTCAGGCGCGGGCGTGGGGAATCAATATCTCGGTCAATCGCTGAATGAATTGTTTGACGCCGCGTTGAAAGAAACACAATTGCTGAAGGATGAATATGTCAGCACCGAGCATTTGTTGTTGGCATTGGTTTCGGCAAAATCGGCGGCGGGTAAGTTACTTCGAGATCAAGGCATCACGAAGGAAACAATTTACAAAGCATTGAAAGAAGTTCGCGGCACTCAGCGCGTTACCGACCAAACTCCGGAAGAAAAATATCAATCGCTTGAACGATTCGGTCGCGATTTAAACGAACTTGCACGACGAGGAAAACTTGACCCCGTCGTCGGTCGTGATGAGGAGATACGACGTGTGTTGCAGGTGCTTTCACGACGAACGAAAAACAATCCGGTTCTCATCGGCGAGCCGGGAGTCGGCAAAACTGCCATCGCTGAAGGACTTGCATACCGAATTATTCAGGGAGATGTTCCTGAAAATCTTAAAACAAAACGAATCATAGCGCTTGATATGGGGAGTCTCGTCGCAGGCACAAGTTTTCGCGGACAGTTTGAAGAACGTTTGAAAGCAGTTCTCAAAGAAGTAACGGAATCGGACGGAGAAATTATTCTTTTCATTGACGAGTTACATACACTTGTAGGAGCCGGAGCGGCGCAAGGCGCTGTGGATGCGGCGAACATGCTGAAGCCCGCGCTTGCACGCGGCGATTTGCGCGCAATCGGTGCGACAACGATAGATGAATACCGAAAGCATATCGAGAAAGACCCTGCGCTCGAACGTCGCTTCCAACCGGTGTTAATTGATGAGCCGACTGTTGAAGATACAATTTCCATTCTGCGCGGATTGAAAGAACGATACGAAGTTCACCATGGTGTTCGCATTACTGATGGAGCGATTGTCGCGGCGGCGCAATTAAGTCACCGCTACATCAGCGACCGGTTCCTTCCTGACAAAGCAATTGATTTGGTGGATGAGTCTGCATCTAAACTTCGCATTGAAATTGATTCGATGCCGGAAGAGTTGGATGAAGTTGAGCGGCGAATCAAGCAATTGGAAATCGAACGTGAAGCTGTTAAGCGTGAACAAGATGAAGCATCAAAAGAACGATTGGAAAACATCAGCAAAGAACTTGCTGACTTGAATCAACAACGTTCGGAACTGAAAGCACATTGGCAAAATGAAAAGACGTTGATTCAATCTATCAGGCAAATGAAAGAGGAAATCGAACATGCAAGAGCCGATGCGGAGAAGAAAGAGCGTGAAGGCGATTTGGCAAAAGTCGCTGAGTTGCGGTACGGTGTGATTGCTTCGCTTGAGAAAAAAATGAAAGAAGCAAGTTCGTCGTTGGCAGTCATCCAAAAAGATAAGAAGATGTTGAAGGAAGAAGTGGATGCTGAGGACATTGCAGAAGTTGTCGCAAAGTGGACGGGAATTCCGGTCAGCAGAATGTTGGAAAGCGAGCGAACAAAATTGTTACATCTTGAAGACCGGTTGCACGAGCGAGTCATCGGACAAGATGAAGCGGTGCGGGCAGTTGCCGACGCGATTCGGAGAAGCCGCGCCGGGTTGCAGGATGAACGCCGACCGATTGGCTCGTTCATCTTTCTCGGAAGCACCGGAGTTGGAAAAACAGAACTTGCCCGTGCGCTTGCAGAATTTTTGTTCAATGATGAAAATGCTCTCGTGCGAATTGACATGAGCGAGTATATGGAAAAGTTTTCTGTCTCTCGTTTGATTGGCGCGCCTCCGGGTTACGTCGGTTACGAAGAAGGCGGACAACTGACCGAGGCAGTAAGACGAAAACCATATTCCGTTGTTCTGCTGGATGAAATTGAGAAAGCGCATCCCGAAGTATTCAACGTGTTGTTGCAAGTTCTTGATGAAGGACGGCTCACCGATAGCAAAGGTCGCACGGTCAATTTTAAAAACACAATCATCATCATGACTTCCAATCTTGGTTCTCAACTTATCATGCAAAAGTTGATGGAACATCAGGGTTTAGAGAATGATTCGCTTGCATCAATCTATGAAGAGTTGCGCGTGCAGTTGTTCGAGGTTCTTCGAC
>JACPVN010000138.1 GCA_016191715.1 Ignavibacteriota bacterium
CACTACCGGAGGCGCGACGAACATCAATTCGATTGAATATCGGCTTGGATTTCTCACAGTTAATGGAAAGAAAATTGTGTTTCCGTTTGATAGCCCGAATGAACTCTACTTCGTGAACTTTGATGACGGAGATATTACAGAATATTTACATCAAGGAGTCATGCCTCGCGTTCATACACAAGCGGGAATGAGACACAGATACGTAGCGCATATAAGTGATAAAAACGGATTTGCTTCGGGAGTTTTATCGTACCATTGGAACCTGCCTGTTAATGACTCGGTTGAGTTTAGTCTGGAAGTTCCTTTTCACGGTGTAGCAGCTGTCAAGTTTCCAAACATGGAAAGAGAAAAGGCAAAGCATCTTGTGGATTCGCTTCATGGAGATGTTCGGAATTTCTGGCAAACGAAAATCAATTCGGTAATGTTCGACTTACCGAAGTCTGCGGAGAAGATTATCAACACGCTCAAAACAAATCTCGCATACATTCTCATCAACAGAGACAAGCTAGGGATTCAGCCCGGTTCCCGTTCGTACGAGCGTTCGTGGATTCGGGATGGAGCGCTTACTTCGACGGCGTTGTTGTACCTGGGATTTTATGATGAAGTGCATGAGTATCTTGATTGGTTTGCGAAGTTTCAATTTCCGGATGGAAAAATCCCATGTGTGGTTGATACACGGGGCGCGGACCCGGTGCCGGAGAATGACAGTCACGGCGAATTCATTTACGCAATTCTGCAATATTATCATTTCACCAAAGACAGAGACTGGTTGAACGGAAAGTTTGAGCACGTTCTTAAAACCACGCGCTACATTCAATTGTTGCGGCGACAACGCAAGACGGACGAATACAAAAACGGAACGCCGGAACAACAAGCAATGTACGGACTCGTTCCCGAATCCATCAGTCACGAAGGGTACTCGGCAAAGCCGATGCACTCGTACTGGGATGATTTTTTTATTTTGCGCGGGCTAAACGATGCAACAACGATTGCCGGAATTCTCGAAAAGAAAGAATTGGAAACCGAGTTCAAGGCGGAGCGGGATGATTTTGAGAAATGTTTGTATGCATCAATAGTCTTGGCGATGAAGAACAAGCAGGTTGATTACATTCCCGGTTGTGTCGAGTTGGGAGATTTCGATGCGACCTCGACGGCTATTGCAATCAACCCGATCGGCGAGTTGGGAAATCTTCCTGAGCCGGAAATTCATAACACGTTCGACCGTTACTATAAATTTTTTGAAGAACGTCGGGACGGAAAGTTACTATGGGAAAATTATACTCCCTACGAAGTGCGTATCATCGGTGTGTTTATTTATCTCAATCAAAAAGAACGTGCGCATGAGTTGCTGAACTTCTTCCTGAACGACCAACGACCGAAGGGCTGGAACCATTGGGCGGAAGTGGTGTGGAAAGATTCGACCGTACCGAAGTTCATCGGCGATATGCCACACACATGGGTTGCTTCGGATTTCATTCGCGCGGTGAGAAGCATGTTTGTGTATGAGCGAGAACGGGACAGCGCATTAGTCGTTGGAGCGGGAGTAGTGGAGAATTGGATAGATGGAGTGGAAGGATTTTCGGTGAGCGATTTGCCGACATACTACGGCAAATTAAGTTATTCGATGAAGAAAGAAAGAGAACGTGTTGTGGTTGATATTTCCGGCGGCGTGAAAAGCCCGACGGGAAATATCGTTCTCAAATCTCCAATCAACAGACCAATCAGGAAGGCATTCATCAACGGAATTGAAGTATCATCAACAACATCAAACGAAATATTGGTGAAGGTTGTTCCGGCAAAAATAGACTTATATTATTGAAAGAAACACTTCCCGAATGATTCAACCAAGAAAAAGAATTCCGCTAAATGGACTCTGGCAGTTGCAACCCGGAACGAAGAATGAGCCGCCAACGAAGTGGCTTCACTCTGTTCCGGTTCCTTCGGTAGTTGATTGTGCAGAGCCGGACTATGATTGGCGGGAACATGAATATCATTGGTATCGAACGACATTTCGGGTTGAAGAAAAATATGATTGTGCGTGGTTGACTATCGAACAAGCAATGTTCGGAACAGAAGTCCGGTTGAACGGCAACTCTCTCGGTGGAGATATCGCATGTTACACTTCTCAGGAATATCCATGTGCAGATGCTTTGCGTTTCGATGTGGAAAATGAGTTGCTCATTCGTGTTGGGCTGAAGCAAACTCTTCCTCCTGAAAGCGCTGTCGGAAATGATCATGAACGCGAGACCTTCATCCCTGGAATTTGGGGCGATGTGTATGTAACGCAAACGGGAAATCCAAGAATCAAACTCGTTCAAATTATCCCTCACATTGAAAAGGAAATAGCCGAAGCGCGTGTTTGGATTGAAAACATATCGAACATGGACTGTCCGGTCAAGGTGTCGGTGCGAATACGGGAACGAACAGGTAAACTGGAAGTATCCGTACTGGAATCTATGGAAGTGGAACTCGAATCGAACGCTGAAAAAAGAGTGACATTCCAACTTCACATCAACAATGTAAGTTTGTGGTCGCCGGAGTATCCGTTTCTCTATGAACTTGAAACCTGCATCTTCAATCATGAAACGATAAACGATAAACTGCAAACTACTTTCGGCATGAGGGAGTTCAAGATTGCCGGTAGGAATTTTTATCTGAATGGGAAGAAGATATTTCTGCGCGGCGGCAACATCGCGTTTCATCGTTTCCTTTCCGATGCGGATAGAAAATTACTGCCGTGGAAACCTGATTGGGTGAAGAAGTTATTGATTGATATTCCCAAAGCACACAACTTCAATTTTTTCCGGTTGCATATCGGTCATGCGTACAATCGGTGGTACGATATTGCTGATGAACAAGGAATGTTGTTGCAGGATGAGTGGCAGTTCTGGACGACAACAGGAACGAAAGAGCAAATCAAAAAAGAATTTACTCGCTGGCTTCGGGATAATTGGAATCATCCAAGCATAATAATTTGGGATGCGTTGAACGAATGTTCTGATGATACCGTACAAAAGGAAATTGTGCCGGAGATGAAACGATTTGACCCGGCTCGCCTGTGGGAGTCGGTGGACTTTACAGAAGAGCATCCGTATATTTACTCGCTTGGTCCCGTGATGAATGACCGAAAGTTTGGTTTTACCCGTTCGCTTAATGAAATCGAGAATGACACCAAACCGACAATGCTGAACGAGTTTTGCTGGTGGTGGTTCGACAACAATTTCAAACCAACAGTGCTTATGGACGGAGTTGTTGAACGATGGCTTGGAAAGGATTGGACACAGGAGGAACTCGTTACTCATCAATCATTTCTTCTCTCGGAACTTGTGGAGTTATTCAGACGAATGAGAGTTGATGCTATTCAACCGTTTGTCTATCTCAGCAACAACGCCGGACCGACAGCAAATTGGTTTGCCGGAAACATCAAAGACTTGCAACCCAAGCCAATTCTTGCCACACTAAAAAATGTGTTTGCGCCGTTCGGTGTAAGTATTGAACTTTGGGATAGACATTTCTTTACGGGTGAGGAACGAACAATTCGTTTGTTCATTTTCAATGATGAACATACATTGCAAACCGGAAAAATTCGATATGGAATAATGGATAACAAATCTCAATGGGTGGTTGAAAATTCTGAGTCGGTAGTAGTGAATGGAAATCGTACGGAAATCAGGGAGATACGATTACGGTTCCCTTCGTTCGCCGGAATGTTTTGTATTCGGGCTGAATTGTTTACAGATAGCGATGTTCAACCGGTTTCCTTC
>JACPVN010000139.1 GCA_016191715.1 Ignavibacteriota bacterium
CCGGTTCAATTTGTTTATTCGTGAACGCGCTTGTGAACGAACCCTGCAACGTCACTGCAAGCGGAATGAATTTCTCGCTGAATAAATCCTTGGTCATCGGTGCGTTCGGATTTATCATAAAGAATTGTTCTTGCCGTCCGCTCTGCTCTGATGATTTCACAAGTGTTTCAACCTGTAAGCCCATGTTTCGGGCAAGCGAAGTATCAATCGAACTTGTGAAGAAAAAGATAATTGTTCCTAAATCTTTCACAATCGGGCTGTTCTTGCTGAACTCGCTTGCCATGGGAATCATCGGAAATGGAATTTGATTTTGCATCGTGAAAAATCCCATCTGCTGTTGCACCGTAACCGGAACGCAACGAACATCACGCACCAAATCTGTATTGATGCGAACGCCGTACGATTCAAGCATATCATCCATTTCAAGTTGCAACGGCTGTCCCATTTGTGATTGCAAATCCGCTTTTACCTTGTTCAACCAAAAGGCAACTTTGCCGCCTCTCATCATGTATTGGTCAATCACATATTTTTCCCAACTCTTGAACGGTTTTTCCGGCGCCGCAATAACCAACACCGCAATATCAGAAGCGATTGGTTGTCCGTTACTCAGACTGACAGGTAAAACTTGATATTGTTTTTCCAACATCTGTTTCAAACGACCGATTTTATCCATCCCGACTTCGTCGTGTCCTGAAAGAAAACCGACTTTCTTCAAATCCGTCGCCGTCATCTTCTTCATCGCTGAACTGATTTCGTATTCGATGTTGGCAGTGTTCTGCATAACAGGCATGACTTCCTTTTTATCGCCGTACAGGAAAACCATTCCCATGTATGCTTTTTCGATTTGCATCTTGTCTTCTTTCACAACCTGCACCTGCACGGGAGGAATTCCGTATGCCTGTGCTTCCTTTTCGATGTCCTCTTTATCTTTCGGGTCAATGAATTCGTATTGGAAATTACCGCCGCCGTACGCGCGGTAATCATCGAGTTGGTCTTGCAAATACCGTTTGTGATTGTTGTACGGTGATGGAAGTTCGCTCGTGAAATATGCTTTCACCAAAAACTTGTCTTCCAGATTCTTCACCAAGTTCTTGCTCGCATCCGAGAGCGTGTACATTTGTGTTTCTGTCAGGTCGAATCGCGTGAACAACCGAATCCCGACAATGTTCAGGAAAATTAAAATTCCGATAATGAGAAATACTCTGATAATTGTTTGACGTTTCTGATTCATATTCTTTACTCCTTACCACCGTTTCCGTTGAAGTGCAAACGAACCAAGCATCAACGAGAATGAAATCATTGAGAGATAGTAAATTAAATCTCTCGTATCAATCACTCCGCGTGCTATGTTTGAGAAGTGATAATCAATGCTCATGTATTCAAGCACCGATGCTAAATACGGAGGAACAACATACAGTACTTTATCAAGCATAAACAAACCGAACACGATAATAAAACTGACAATTGCCGAAGTGATTTGATTTTCCGAAAGTGACGAGCCAAGCATACTGACGGAGATGAAAACTCCGCC
Organism: Ignavibacteriota bacterium; assembly: GCA_016191715.1. GTDB lineage: Bacteria > Bacteroidota > Ignavibacteria > UBA10030 > SZUA-254 > FW602-bin19. Next base: position 1,532 of record JACPVN010000139.1, read on the forward strand.
AACAAACATCAACCCAAGATAGCCGCCAATGACAGGACCGAGGTCGAGCCGACCGAGCAATGCAACGGTGATGTAGTAACTTATCGTCGGCAAGAGCGTGAAGAAAAATAACGCCCATGCTGAGAGAAATTTTCCAATCACGATTTCATGCTCACGAATCGGCTTCGTCATCAGAAGTTCGAGCGTCCCCGTTTTCATCTCTTCCGAAAGCAGACGCATCGTAATGAGCGGGCCGAAGAAAAGTAAAAGAAACGGAGTAATCTCGAACACGACTCGAAGCGACGACATGTTCATCAGGAAAAGATTGGTGGTAAAAAACCAACCGAGAATTGCTAAGAACCCGACGATGACAATGTAGGCAATCGCCGAGTTGAAGTACGAACGCAATTCTTTCAAGAAAATATATTTGATATTGGTCAGGTTCATTTTGTCACCTCCGAAGTTAATTGACGGAAGATATCTTCCAAACTTGTTTTCACTGAGTGCATCTCTAACACTGTCCATCCCTTTTGAACGCACATGGTGAATAGTTCACGACGAACATCAACTGCGATTGCATTATTCGTCGAGACGGAGAATTTTTTTGTCCCGTTCTGTTCATAATTCAGCAAGACCTGCTCGATCGTCGGAATGGTTTTGACTTGCACAGCGACCGTCTCGAACGATTGTCCGTCCGGCACATCAATTTCCATTTCAATTTTCTCTCCGCCGGAAGAACTGCGTTGCAATTCTTCGATGTTTCCGTCAGCAACAATTTTTCCCCGGTTGATGATGATAACACGAGAGCAAGTCGCCTGAACTTCAGAAAGAATGTGTGTCGAAAGTACGACAGTCTTTTCTCTTCCGAGTTCTTTCATGAGACTTCTGATTTCGACGATTTGATTCGGGTCGAGACCACTTGTCGGTTCATCAAGAATCAACACACGCGGTTCATGAATCATTGCCGCCGCAAGTCCGACACGTTGGCGATAACCCTTCGAAAGTTGACCGATATCCTTGTGCTTCATTTCGCTCAGCACACAAACATCAACCA
>JACPVN010000140.1 GCA_016191715.1 Ignavibacteriota bacterium
CGATTACAACGATTACGATAACACCGAAGCGGGTGTCATCATCTATTACGATAACATCGCGTTGTGTGTCGAGCTTTCGCGCGGCAAAGACTTGTGGCGCCACGAAATCAAATACGACGGCAACCGTTCGGAGAAAAGTCTCCCCGTACTGTGGTGGACGACCAGCGAGGAAAGCGGCAAGCGTTTTCTCTTCGCCACGAATGATGGCGTGCTTCTGCTCGATGCAAACACCGGGAAAGAACTTTGGTCAACCGAGATGCAATTTACCGACATCGAGGAAGTCGAAGCGGTAACGTTTTACGGAAACAAAGCGCTCCTCATGTACGATGACGACCAAATCGGATTTCTCGACATGAAGAGCGGCAAGCAACTCTGGACACGCAAGCAAGACATTGGTGACATCGAAGGATACTCCGCTCTGGAAAATCTTGGCGGAACTAATTATCTCCTTCTCTCTGCCGATGATACACAAATTATGATTAACCTGACCGACGGCTCGGTGCAGTGGGAAAAGAAGGAAGAAGAGTTGGAAGGAATTCTCACCAAATATCGTGTCGCGGAGAACGGAAAGAATGTTCTCTGTTACTTCAAACGGAAAGCGGTCATGGGAAGTAACAGCGGCACGCATCTCGACCTTTGCATGATCGAAACCAAAACAGGAAAAATTATTTACAAGCAGGAGATTGCCATGACGACTTATGCACCCATTGAAGGCATAGCAAACTTCCTGAGCAAAGCGTTGCTTGGTCAGAAAATTATTTCAGCGCACGATTATTTCTTTGTGTTTGATGAATACGATGTAGAGGGTGATGTTGTGTTCCTGATTCGCGGCACCGCTGGCGCAAGCGGCATGTGCAATCCCGAAACGCGGGACGATGACGGCGAAGGACTTGTCCGCATCAATCTTGCGACGGGAGAAATCAAATACCGTTCATATTTTCCATTGAACAGCGTCGGCTTCCGTTGGTCTGCGGTGAACTTCGATATCAAGGATGCGCCTCAGCCGATTGTGAACGACGGAAAAGTATATGTCGTCGGGGCAGAACGGGTCGTCTGTGCGGATATGAAAACTGGAAAAGTCAATTGGAAAATTGATGATGACCTCGGCTTCCCGACAAACTGGAAGTTTCACGATAACACAATTTTTCTGAAAGTCGGTAAGCAGGCGTTTAATGCTGCGGTCGAAGCAAAATCGGGAGATATGAATGTCAGCAAAGCATGGAACAAAGACCCGTACCGCATCTACGCTATTGACCCTGCCGATGGAAAAATTATCTGGAACATTGAGTTTGAAAATGACCCGGGCTTGAGCATGGATGTTGTGTTCGATGAGAAATCAAAAACGATTTACGGAGCGGACGAGGAAGAAGTGTTCGCCGTGAAGTTGACGCGCGACTCTGGCGGAAAAAAACTCTGGTCGTTTAACTTCGATAAAGACGGAAAGGTTGGTGAACTTGAGCATGAAGAGTGCTATGCAGTGACGCAAAGTTCCAGTTCGAGTTCTTCTTTGTCATTCACCGGTTCAGGATTATCAACAACAACAACGACACACTATGAAGCAAGCGCGGAACTTGTTCTGCAACCGCATTTTCGCGGCGACCATTTTATCATCTTCGGACCCGACGGCGTTTGCTCGGTCGGATTAGATGGCAAACTCCAATGGACGACCGAATGGAACTGGGCAGGAAAGAAAGTAACACTTCAGCCGCATTTCCTCAGCAGCGGTTACATTACGTTCATGGTGAAAGAAGATATTCAACTGCTCGATGAAAAAACCGGAAAATTATTCTGGAAAGAAGAAGACGATTATGATGCAAAGCCGTTGCTCTCGCCAAATCATAAATATCTGTACATGCTCGAAGATGATGAAGTACGAGTTTTTAAGATGACTCCTTGAGAACTATGCTGCACGGGCGGGATAGTGTGTGCTGTCCCGCCTGTTTATATTCTGTTGTTTCGTCAGGGTGGCGAGGATATGGCATTGATTAACCAATTCTTGTTTTTCCCTTTCGTAATTGTATATTCCTTCCATTGATTTATTACAAGAAGAAATTTACATGCTTCAATTCTCCGACATCCAACTCGCTTACGAACGAATAAATTCCGTTGTAAACAAAACTCCGTTGCTTTCCTCACGAACATTTAATCAACTCTCGGGAAATCAGGTGTGGTTCAAAGCGGAAAACTTTCAGCGCATCGGCGCGTTCAAGTTCCGTGGAGCGTACAATAAAATTTCTTCATTGACTGAGGTTGAACGGGCGCGCGGCGTAATTGCTCATTCTTCAGGCAACCACGCACAAGGCGTTGCTCTTGCATCAAAACTCTTCGGCATCAAAGCGGTGATTGTCATGCCGCATGATTCTGTGAAGAGCAAAGTCGAGGCAACAAAAGGATACGGTGCGGAAGTCGTCTTCTGCGGAACATCAACCGATGACCGCGAACGGACAACTGAGGAATTGATTCGGAGTCACGGTTACACGCTCATTCATCCGTACAACGATGAACAACTGATTGCGGGGCAAGGAACGCTCGTTCTTGAAATTGCACAAAAATTACATGAACTAGATTATTTGTTCGTTCCCGTCGGCGGCGGCGGATTGATTTCCGGTTGTGCTGTTGCGGCGAAACATCTTTTCCCGAATATTAAAGTAATCGGCGTAGAAACGGAAGGAGCGAACGATTGTTATCAAACGTTTCGAGAAAAGCGAATCGTGAAACTTGAAAAGGCAACCACGATTGCTGACGGCATGAGAACGCTTTCTGTCGGACAACTCAATTTTGAAATCATAATGAAGCATGTTGACGACGTTATCACAATTAAAGATGAAGATATATATCCGATGATGAAGTTCTTTCTTGAACGGATGAAGATTCTGGTCGAGCCGACAGGTGCAGTTGCTTCTGCGGCAATCATGAAGAATATCAAAGAACTCTCCGGCAAGAAGATTTGTGCAGTGATTAGTGGAGGGAACGTGGACGCATCTTTTATTAAGCAGGTTCTTTAACGATGTGCGATATGTGTTTGAATATCTGCAATCGTCAATCGAAAATCATAAATCATCCATGACTGTTAGACTTTTCGTAATGCACGTGAGAAATCTTCAATCAAATCCTTCACGCCTTCCACGCCGACGGAAACCCTAATCATTCCCGGCGTTACGCCATGCTGTTGTAATTCCGCTTCGCTCATCTTCACATGCGATGAATAGACAGGAATACTCACAAGTGTTTCCACTCCGCCAAGCGACATCGCATTAACTGCAACCCTGAGTGAGTCACAGAC
>JACPVN010000025.1 GCA_016191715.1 Ignavibacteriota bacterium
GGTTTATCATACTTCCATTCAAACCTGAATCCGAACGAGCCCAGTTGAGACCGAAATCTGTCGAACGATAAACACCCATTGATTCATGTCCGACGAACAACGTTCCGCTCGGTGCGATTGTGATTGCACGATACGACCCATTCGGTAATGTGTTGTTGCTTTCTTGCCACGAATCTCCTTTATCAGTTGAACGATAGACGCCTTGATGCTCAGTTGCGAGGAAGATTTTTCCTTCCGAATCAACTTCGAGCGCATTGATTGAAACAGCACTCAATCCGGTATTAGATTTTCCCCACGTCGTACCTTGATCTGCTGAATAGAATACTCCAACAGTAGAGCCTGCAAATATGACACTACTCTTCCGTGTGTTTAATGAATAGACAGTTCCTGATGCAAACGTAGATGGTTGCCAAGTCACTCCGCTATCAGGAGAATAAAAAACTCCGTACAAATCTGTTCCGGCAAACAGTTTTCCTTGTGGGTTGATAGAAAGAGCATTGACTGTCATTGTTGATAAGCCCGCCTGAGTCCATACCCATCCAAGGCTATCTTCGGTCCCGCGGTAAATTCCGGCATAAAGATTTCCCGCGAACAACAATCCGGAGTTGCTGAACACAAGTGAATATATCGCCGAGAATCCTTGCAATCCAATAGCAACCCAATTCGCTCCGGTATCAGATGAACAATAAACTCCGTTGTTTGTTCCCGCGTATAATTTGTTTGATTGATTACTGAGAAGAGAGTACACGACAAACCCTTCAAGCCCTTGTGGTTTCCAGTTCAATCCGTTATCGGCGGAGACAAAAATCCCTTGATATGTACCAGCATATATCGTTCCTCTTGTATCAAGAGAGAGGGAATACACTTCATCTACGGTTAATCCGGTACTTGTTTTATACCAAAGATTTCCATGGTCGTACGAATGATAAATTCCGTTTGATGTTCCCGCCACGACATTTCCCGAAGCGTCCAACATCAAAGCATGAACGGAAACATTATTGAGATTTGACCGAACCCATTTAGTACCGTTGGAAATCGAACGAAAAATTCCACCATATTTCGTTCCAACAATTACGTTCCCATTCGCTGCGTATGTTATTGCGGTAACCACTCCGCCAAACGGTCCGTTTAACTGTTGCCATTGCATAGTGGTAGCAACTTGAGCAATGGAGTTGTAACTTATACTCAAAAAAAGAAATACGAGTATTGTCATTGAAAGAAATCGAAAGTAATTCATAATGCTCATCCTTTTATTGTTAAATATATTTGTTGATGGCATTATGCGGGTGAATGCCTTGAATTGTAAAACTGTTCGACGAAATGTATTCCGTTCAGTTACGATGTTGAAATATTTATAAAGCAATCGGTATTCCGTCATGGGAAACACTATTCTTCGGTTTCATTGATTTCAGTAGAAGAAGCGGTTACATGCTTCGACAAAATATTTGATGCCCAATCTTTTCCGCCAAGACCGAACGCAAGTGCGAGTGCCAGACAAATCGCACCGAATGCAATCTGAAATGCACTGACCACTAATTCTTTACCAATGGATAACTGTTCCAAGGCAATGGAAACAACAAAAAAAATGACCGCATATTGTGCGATTGTTCCCAGCGAATGGGAATTCTTCACGCCTGCGTTACTGAAATATGTCGTCACTGTAGCCTGTAAAAATTTTGCAAAGAACAATCCGATAATAAAAACCACTACTGCGACGATAACATTCGGAATATATAAAATTATTTTATTCATCAACTCGGATGCTGTTTGAAGTCCCATGCTATTGAGTGCAATAAGAATAACAATCAACATGAGAACCCAATAGACCAACATCCCGAGAATATCCACAGCAGTTTGTTTCAACCCGCCGTGAAGCAGAAACTCATCCACGCCGGCTTTCTCTGAAATGAAGTCCACACGCATCATTTTCAGAAAACGGGTAACGCCAAGTTGCGTGACTTTTGAAATCAGCCATCCGATAACGAGGATAATAAATGCACCAAGTATCTTTGGTAAAAACTCAGCAAGTTGCAATACGAACGCTCGCCACGGATCTAAAATTACACTGGTATCCATACCTGACTCCGAAATTGTTGAAAAATTAGTTTTATTTATGTACAATCTTCCGAATTTTTTTTCACAAAGACAACTATTTTGCTCACATATTTTGCAAGATGAAAAGAAAAATATCCTGATTCAGGAATTGCTCGTATATTTTCAAACCGTAGGATTTGAAATCAAAGGAGTACGAGGTGATTTCGGCTTCTCGGAACCGTCGTTTCTCGATAATGATGGGTATGGTGACCAGCGAATGAAAATGCCTGATGTTTTTGCATTTGATACTCTGATGAAAGAACATGTTCTTGGCATTGTGCGCACATCGTTCGATGAACTTGACACGGAGGAATCATTGACAGAATATGATGTTTTCCTTGACCAAAAAGATAAGCAAAGCGGGAAGGCATATCGTCTGTTTATTATTGTGCCGTCCTCACTCGTTTCTGAAATGAATTCATTGATTACACATTATATTCACAGGGAGTTGTGGCATTTGGTGACAGTGGTTGCTTCAAGGAATATTTCATAATTCCGCATACTCACAAAGACGAAGCGAGAAGAATTGTCAACTAACCGATATTGAAAGAGTAATAATGTAGATATCATTCTAAATGTAGGAGGAATGATTTATCAATTTGCATAAGAACATTCGTCCGCGTATATTTTGGCACTCAAAACAAGAGAGTGCTAAGTAGTAATCACTTTCTTGCCAAATCTTTAAAAATTCAACAAAATTCAATAATCATAAAACAAAGGAAACTATGAACATTAAACCTTTAGCAGACAGGATTGTAATCCAACCTTCTCCTGCCGAGGAAATGACCAAAGGCGGGATTTTTTTGCCGGACACTGCAAAAGAAAAACCTGTGGTCGGTGAAGTTGTAGCTGCCGGTCCCGGACGACGAGCAGATGATGGTAAACTTGTCCCCATGGAAGTGAAAGTGGGAGACAAAGTATTGTATGGTAAATATTCAGGTACGGAAGTTACACTCGACCGTCAGGAATATTTAATCATGCGTGAATCAGATATTTTTGCAATTGTTTAATATAGAAAAGGAATAAAATTTATGGGCGCTAAAATCATTACGTTTGATTCAGACGCACGTGCCGCTTTAAAACGCGGTGTTGATAAACTGGCAGATGCAGTTAAAGTAACATTGGGTCCCAAGGGACGCAACGTTGTCATTGATAAAAAGTTCGGCGCGCCGACTGTTACCAAAGATGGTGTTACAGTCGCGAAGGAAATCGAACTCGAAGATCCAATTGAGAACATGGGCGCACAAATGGTTCGTGAAGTTGCCAGCAAGACATCTGATGTCGCGGGCGACGGAACAACCACAGCGACCGTTCTTGCTCAGGCAATCGTTCGTGAAGGAATGAAGAACGTTACCGCAGGCGCAAACCCGATGGATTTGAAGCGCGGTATTGACCTCGCAGTTCAAACAGTTATTGCTGATTTGAAAAAACTCAGCAAGACTGTTGGTGACGACAAGAAGAAGATTGCACAGGTTGGCGCAATCTCTGCCAATAACGATGCAACCATCGGCAATCTTATTGCGGATGCGATGGAGAAAGTCGGTAAGGATGGAGTTATCACAGTTGAAGAAGCAAAAGGAACCGAAACAACAGTTGATGTTGTCGAAGGTATGCAATTCGACCGTGGCTATCTTTCACCCTACTTTGTCACCGATGCAGACACGATGGAAACTTCACTCGAAGACCCGATGATTCTTATTCACGACAAGAAAATTAGCGTGATGAAAGATTTGCTTCCGGTGTTAGAGAAAGTTGCACAATCAGGTCGCTCGATTCTTCTCATTGCAGAAGACCTTGAAGGTGAAGCGCTTGCCACACTGGTTGTCAACAAACTTCGCGGAACACTTCGCGTTTGCGCAGTGAAAGCCCCAGGATTCGGTGACCGCCGCAAAGCCATGCTCGAGGATATTGCAATTCTTACCAACGGAACAGTCATCTCCGAAGAAAAAGGATTCAAACTTGAGAACACACAACTCTCCTATCTCGGAACAGCCAAGAAAGTAACGATTGATAAAGACAACACCACAATCGTTGAAGGCGCCGGAAAGAAAGAGGACATCAAAAAGCGTATCAACGAAATCAAAGCGCAGATTGACAAAACAACATCGGACTACGACCGTGAGAAATTGCAGGAACGACTTGCAAAACTTTCCGGCGGAGTTGCTGTATTGAAAGTCGGCGCTGCGACTGAAGTTGAAATGAAAGAAAAGAAAGCACGCGTCGAAGATGCTCTTCATGCAACCCGCGCAGCGGTTGAAGAAGGTATCGTCCCCGGTGGCGGCGTTGCGTACATTCGTTCATTAAATTCACTTGAAAAATTGAAAGGTGAAAACGAAGACCAATCCATCGGTGTCGAAATCATCCGTCGTTCACTTGAAGAACCTATTCGCTGGATTGTTACCAATGCCGGCTTAGAAGGTTCGGTCATTGTCAATAAAATCAAAGAAGGCAAAGATGATTACGGCTTCAATGCACAGACAGAGAAGTACGAAAATCTCATTGCCGCCGGTGTTATTGACCCGACCAAAGTAACACGCATCGCATTGGAAAACGCCGCAAGTGTTGCCGCTTTAATTCTTACAACTGAAGCGACAATTGTGGAAAAACCTGAAAAGGAAAAATCAATGCCTCCAATGCCGGGCGGTCATGGCGGTATGGACGGAATGTACTAAGTTAGTACAGGAGTATTGAGTATGTGAGTACTCAGTATTTTTTAAGCCCTCATTCTTGTGAAAGGTTGAGGGCTTTTTTATTGGGCAAATAATACGATTTCATTTTTGGAATCCAGATGGAATTCACTTACACGTGAACTCCATCTTTACTACACGAAGTGATTTATACTGCTAAAGAAAAAGGAATGCCTTCATGGTGAATAAACGGCTCCGGTATTTGTAAGTTCATTAAATATTTTTCCAAATTACTCAATGCCTCATCAAAGTTCTGACGATATTGTTCCGTTTCCTGAATCATGGAGAGTTTTAATGCCTTGTAATATTCAATCCCTGAAAGAAGATTCTCTTTAAATGTGTTCAGATATTTATTCTTTCTGGCAGTGACTGAACCGATGCTTTCGGTAATTTCCTTTTCCAAATAATCAACATATAACTTCAGTTCGTTGATGAACATGTTTGAACGAGGCAACGAGTTGAGTATATTTTTTCTGCCGTAGATGTGGTCAATCATATCGCGCAACGAAAACACATCGGAGAAGTACGCGAGGTTGGGTCCCGGGCAAATGGTCACTTCCTGTATTTTATGCGGCGGCGGAATTCCGTTTTTCAGAAAGGCGGCAGTGCCAAGGTACTGACAGATACATTCCTTCTCTGTCACCCGTTCGATTTGTTCTGCAAGAACATCCGGTGGAAGTTGCTGTGCAGTAAGTTGATTGATTTTTAAATTCTGATATTCGCGCGAAGCAATGCAGATGGGCTTCTCGGTAAATTCGGTATTGAAGGATAAATATTTATTGTAACAGGCGCTTCCCGGGTTTCCTTGTTCGATCCGTTTCTTTCGTTCTTCCTCAGCAGAACTTTTTCTGAAATTATTAAACAACAATCCAAGTGGCGAAGTGTTGCTCAGATAGTAGTCTTCTTGTTTTGCTGAAACAAGTTGCTGTAATGTTTCCTCATCAACATTGGTTGCTTCAGGCACAAGCAAGAACGGACTTCCCCATCCCGTGCTGTCCACTCGAA
>JACPVN010000146.1 GCA_016191715.1 Ignavibacteriota bacterium
CCCGACGCAACTGCAAACTTTGGAAACTTCGCATACGGTATCATTGAGTATGAAGCAACGAACGACCTCGAAGGTAACGGCATTAAGAATCCGGGTGATTTGACAGCGCTTCCTTCAGGTGTCTTTGTTCCGTTTGAAGTATATAAAGACGGTGTCCGAATAGATTCAGCAGTCATCGGAAGTTTGACGACTTCAAAAACATACACACTGCTTGATGTTGGTGAGTATGTATTTATCCAATTAGAAGTAGCCAGCGGATGGAAAGTTACCAATGGTACAGGTAATGATACGGTTGTGATTTCAAGTAGCGGTATCAATGCGCTTGTAACACAACTTCATTTCAAGTATCCTTCAGTCAGCGGAACAAAATTCAATGACTTAGATGGAGACGGAACCAAAGATGCCGGTGAACCCGGAATCGAAGGTTGGACTATTAACGTCAGCGGCGCAACGCCGTCCGGCGGAACAGTCCTGACCGATGCAAATGGCGCCTACACGGTATTTGTTGATTCAGGAAACCATACGGTTACTGAAGGAACAGTTGCCGGATGGTCACGTACAACTCCTGTGTCAGGTTCATATACGTTCCTCGCGCTCAGCGGAACAGTTCCCGGCGCAAACAAAGTAAACCAGAACTTCGGAAACTTCCAGAACTATTCGGTCGGCGGTACTGTGTATCGTGACTACAATGGTGATGGAATAGTGAACGGTTCTGATGCACCGATGAGCGCAGAAGTTACCTTTGGCGCTTCTTCCTCAACCGGAAGCACCTTTACTTTCTCTGATGTTAGTTTTGGCGCAAAAACATTAGCAGTGACAATTCCTTCAGGATTTGTTTGCACAAGTCCTGCTGGCGGCAACTATGCTATCCCCGGCGCAAGCGGTATGAACCTTACAGGAAAAGATTTCTTACTCTTCCAATCTTCAGATGGTTCGATACTCTATCGTACCTTTACGCTTGATTCTTTACAGGCACACATGTCCAAAAAGGCAGTTGCCCGTAAATTACCGAACATTCCGAACCTCGTGAACATGCTTGCAGAAATCTTCAAGCAAGCGAAAGATTCAAGTCTCGCGACGGGAATCATTGTCGGTGAAGCAGGCAACCTGTTAGACCCGGCAAATGCAAAGAGTAAAGAAAAAGGTTACGTGAAACCCGCGAAGGAAGGTGACGTCATGGGCTCCTTGTACAAAAAAGGAAAAACCGGCGCTCTCTACCAGACCGGAACAGCACGTGGTCTCGATTTCCTCGTGAAAAATGAAGCAAGAATTCTCAAACTGAACAAGAGTCTCGGACCGGATAAACACAGCAACGTGTTATTTGGTAACTTGATGACGTTAGCAGTAAACATCGCCTCTGCTGACTTCGAAAAGACTCCGGCAGGATTCGGAGATTTGAAGTATGTCGGTCCGTATGAAGCATGGGATGGAATGACTCCTCGTCAAATCCTTGCCGCGGCAAACGATAAGATGTCAAACTGGGAATTCGTTCCTGCATCAACGTTCAGCGATATGAATACAGCAGTAGCCGCAATCAATGCTGAATTCTCAAGCGCAACGCTTGATTCTGCATCGTTTATTGTCGGTGGTAAGTTATCATGGACAGGTGTCAAGCCGGTATCGCAAAGCAATTTATTCGTTGCGAACCCGGGTGCCGCACCGTATCAACGTCCGTATGAAGAACACCCGCCAACACCAACAGCGTTCTCATTAAACCAGAACTATCCAAATCCATTCAACCCAACGACAACTATTAGTTTCGAACTTGCTGAACCGGCAATTGTTACCGTAAAGGTATTCAATATGTTAGGTCAGGAAGTTGCGACGGTTCTCGATCGTGAAGAATTCTTTGATGGCGTGTATAGCGAAGCATTTGATGCGTCAGGTTTGACCTCAGGTGTTTACTTCTATCAAATCATCACAGATGTAACGAACGAAGAAACAGGTGCCTCACAGCACTTCACGCAAACGAAGAAAATGTTGTTAGCTAAGTAAGCGTGGTATTTTTCTCCCGTCCCGCGAGAGCGGGACGGGAGAGCTAATTAATTTTTAATTCACAAACATTCAGATTCAATTATTATTTGGGAGAAATCCTATTATGAAATTTACTTTTAAAGTTTTTTATTTAACAGTTCTCACGATGTTAATGACGTCGGGTTTGCTTTTGGCGCAGACAGAGTTTTCTCACGGACTCATAATCACCGATGCAGATGCAAAGACCGATACACTGATTTTCGGTCATTCAAAAGCCGGAACGTATTGCATTGATGCAGCACTGGGAGAGTATGAACTTCCTCCGATGGAACCGGAAGGTATTTTCTCGGTTCGTTTTGTTGATAATCGCACCGGTGCGGGCGCATGCTTAGGACAAGGAGTTCCGATTAACTTCCAGATGTGGACAACCGCAGGTATTAAGGACACATTCAGAGTAAAATTCCAACCAAGCAAAGTCGGTCCTTCAGGCGCTGAAATTGCACAATGGCCCATGACATTCTCGTGGCCAGCAGATGTAAGTAGTTGGTATACGGCATTACAAATGAAGATTACCGGTGACAATCCGAGAACCATTGATATGTTGTCACAGACTTCAGAGACGATTATTGAAGAAGACGGCGTTTCAGTTATCAATATCTTCGCTACGCACATTCCAAACGGTATTACAAAAGAAGATGGAGTGCTTCCAACGAAATTTGATTTGAATCAGAACTATCCCAATCCGTTCAACCCGTCAACGGAATTTTCATTTGATATTCTTCGTGCATCACAGACAACCATTGCTATCTATGATGTCCTCGGAAGAAAAATTGCTACGTTGGTCTCCGAAGATGTAACTCCCGGAGCGTATCGTGCAACATGGAACGGAAC
>JACPVN010000147.1 GCA_016191715.1 Ignavibacteriota bacterium
ATCTTGATCGTTTCCCTGAAGATTTTATGTACAGATTGACGCCTGATGAATTTGAATCTTTGAGGTTCCATTTTGGAACCTCAAAGAAAGGGCGTGGAGGAAGAAGGTATTTGCCTTATGTTTTTACAGAACTGGGCGTTGCTATGCTTTCAAGTATTCTAAAAAGCAGACGCGCTGTTCAAATTAATATTCTCATTATGAGGGCTTTTGTTAGGCTGAGAGTATTTCTTGCAACACATAAAGACCTCGCCATAAAACTTGATGAGATTGAAAAGAAGTTACAAACACACGATGTACAGATTCGGGGAATTATTGAAGCAATACGACAAATGATGTTACCACCCGAAAAACCGAAACGCCCGATGGGATTCAGGTTAGAAGAACCAAAAACAAAATACACAGTTAAGCGCCGATAATAATGTTTACAAAATAACGACTAATAACTAAACGGAATAGTACTCCCGAAGGGATAATTAACATGAAACACCTGATACAATTTATTCTCGCCGCCATTCTTTTTGTGCTTTGCTTTTTGGCGGAGGTTGAGGCACAGGAATACAAAACGGATGAAAATACTGTGTTGTTTTTGAACTAAGAGATTTGTACAATATAAAGTAACATTTTTCAAAAAGGACTGTTAAATGGAAAACATATTGACTCATCAGGAAATTTTCGAGCGGTTCATTTCGGAATGGGTTCTTCTCGAAAATCCGGTAACAACGGAATCGTTTGAAATAATAAGTGGCACTATTCTTTGGCACAGTAAAGACCGCGATGAGGTGTATAGAAAAGCGATTGAACTTAAACCCCATCGTGCTGCCTTTCTTTATACGGGTGAAATGCCTAAGGATACTGCTATTATTTTATGACCTATCGGTTTAAGTCAGATGGCAAACTCATCATTGTCCCTGTCAAGATATTTGGAAATGAATCCGAAGCAATGGCGAGGCTTGCAATAGATACAGGGGCAACAAGAACAATGCTGAATGTCCATATCGCTGTATATCTTGGCTACGATCCGGCATCGAGCAGAGAGCGTGTACAGATTACAACAGGGAGTGGTGTTGAATTTACTTCGCAAATACGAGTACGACAGATTGAAACGCTCGGTATAAAAAAACTTAATTTCCCCATCTTGTGCCACACCCTTCCACCAAGCGCCGCCATTGACGGCTTGCTTGGACTTGATTTTTTCAACGACACTGTTTTGAGCATTGATTTCAGGCAAGGTATTCTCTCGGTGAACGAACAACTTTCATAATAAACCAAGCGAAAACAGTAGGCAACATTTTTATAACCAACTGACGGAGCAACACATGTTTACAACTCAATTTATTGAGAAACACCTGATACAACATATACTCACCACCATTCTTTTTGTGCTTTGCTTTTTGGTGGAGGTAGATGCACAGGAATACACCACCGATGCAAACACAGTTGCACTATGGCATTTTAATGAGACGAGCGGAAGTACTGTTGCCGATGCAAGTGGAAGTGGTAACAATGGCACTGCTACAGGTACGACACCAGGTGTTGTTGGAGTGTTTGGTAATGCGAGAGGTTTTAATGGAACAAGTGATTATGTTAGAATTGCGAGCCAAGTTACAATCCCCAATAGTGCGTTCACTTGGGAAGCATGTATTTATTTGAATAGCTATCCTTCTCCAACAAAATTTTTTACTATAATGGAACAAGGAGTAAATCCTGGAGATCAAATGGTCACACCTGCTCTGTCTATTTTATCTACCGGACAACTCGATTTTTTTCTTTATAAAATAGATCAAGGTAATATCCATCTGTATTCAAATTCAATACTACCTTTACAAAGGTGGATTCATGTAGCTGCGGTATATACTACTACACAAGTATTAATTTATATTAACGGTCAATTAGATGGCTACACTAATTATAATAAAGGTTCTGATTCATATTCTAATTTTTACTTGGGCGCAAATGTTCCTTACACTGGCGAGGCATTTTTTGACGGTCGAATTGACGAAGTCCGTATCTCCAATATTGCACGCTCTGTAAATGAATTTAACATTCCAATTACTATTGCATCATCTTCTCCATCCCAAAACGCCCTCAACATTTCCAAGTCCACCAACATTTCCGCCACGTTTAATGTTGCAATGAACACAGCAACATTAAACACAAGCAACATTCTCGTTCACGGCTCGCAGAGTGGAAAGCACACAGGCGCAATTACACCGAGCGGAGATACTGCATTTACATTTAACCCAACAACAGATTTTAAAGCGGGTGAAATTGTAAATGTTACGCTCACCAAAAACATTACAAGCGCAAGCGGAGATAGTTTGACGAATGGGTGGCATTGGAGTTTTACTGCCGATGTACTGAGTGGTACGGGTATATTTGATGTAACATCAAGTCCAAGCGTTGAGTTACAACCACGTAGTGTTTGCACAGGTATTTTTAACAACGATGAATACTTGGATATTGCTGTAGCAAATTGGGGTTCCAATACAGTTTCTATTCTAACTAATAATGGTAACGGTGTGTTTACACAGACTTCTGCACTATCAGTCGGCAGTGGTCCTCGTTCACTTACTACAGGAGATTTCGACAATGACGAAAATTTAGATATTGCTGTAACAAATGAATTTTCAAATAACATTACAATTTTGAAGAATAATGGAAACGGAGGTTTCACACAAATTTACTTTGTTGCAGTAGGAACTGGACCGATATCAATTGTAACTGGAAATGTGAATGATGATGGCTTCATTGATATTATTGTTGTTAATTCAGGTTCAAATAATGTATCAGTATTAAGAAATGATGGTAGTGGCATTTTTTCTGACATTAATTCAATAAATGTTGGGGATAGCCCAACCTATTGTACAATGAGAGATTTTGATAATGATGGTGATATCGATATTGCTGTGACAAATGATACTCCTGACAACGTTTCAATTTTATTAAACGATGGGACAGGCAATTTTACCCTATCTTCTTCCCCTAATGTCGGAAATAATCCAAGGTCACTTACGTCTGAAGATTTTGATGCAGATGGCGACATAGACCTTGCTGTGGTTAATTATATACCTGCCAACTCAGTCTCAATTTTGGATAACAATGGAAATGGATTGTTTACTTTGAGTTCTAGTATTTTGGTGGGAAATGGAATCCATTCGATTGTTCCGGGAGATATTAATGATGATAATGACATAGATTTATTAGTAGGGGATATTGGTCCAGACGTAGTGTATGTCCTTACAAATAATAGTACTGGAGAATTTAACATATCATCTACTACAAGTGTAACAAGTGAAGCATGGTCAATAGTTAGTGGAGATTTAGACGGTGATGGAGATTTGGACTGCGTCTCAGTTAATGGGAATTCAAGTACCGTCTCTATCTTAATGAATGGAACTACCTTAAATAGCGGAACCATCTCCGGCGCCAAGTTCAACGACCTCAACTACAACGGAACAAAAGATGGAAGTGAATCAGGAATTGAAGGATGGAAAATATATTGTACCAGTGCAACGGTTGAGTCAACTCTTACCAATGCGAGCGGAGATTATTCTTTCAGTAACTTGCAACCCGGAACTTATACCATCAGCGAGGAACAACAAAGCGGCTGGGAACAAACATTCCCTGATTCAGGATATCACACCGTTACACTTACTGAAGGAGATACGGTTATGGGAAGAGATTTTGGTAACCGACAACCGTTTGTTGAAGTCTTTGCTGGAAGTTTAACCGGAGTTGACAATGGTTCCGCGGACTGGGGCGATTATGATAATGACGGCGATTTAGATGTTCTCCTGACGGGAAACAATGCAGTTATAATTTCCAAAATTTATCAAAATACCGGAAGTGGTTTTACCGAAGTCTTTGCGGGGAGTTTAACTGGAGTTGGTTATGGTAGTTCCGTAGCTTGGGGCGATTATGATAATGACGGGGATTTGGATATTCTTCTGACGGGACAAACTACGGCAGACTTTTCAGGCAGCATTTCCAAAATTTATCAAAATACTGGAAGTAGCTTTACCGAAGTCTTTGCTGGGAGTTTAACTGGAGTTTTCAATAGTTCCGTTGATTGGGGAGACTATGATAATGACGGTGACTTGGATATTCTCCTGACAGGGAGGGACAATGCTTTAGTTTCCATTTCGAAAATTTATCAAAATATAGGGAGTGGCTTTGCCGAAGTCTTTGCAGGAAGTTTAGCGGGAGTTTCTTATAGTTCCGTCAAATGGGGTGATTATGATAATGACGGCGATTTGGATATTCTAATGGCGGGATATTATTATGAGGGATATAATCATTACATTTCCAAGATTTATCAAAATACGGGGAGCGGCTTTACCGAAGTCTTTGCAGGGAGTTTAACGGGAACTGGGTTTAGTTCAGTAGCCTGGGGTGATTATGATAATGACGGCGACTTGGATATTCTGCTGACGGGCGACGGCGGCTTTTCGGGACGCATTTCCAAAATTTATCAAAACACCGGAAGTGGCTTTACCGAAGTCTTCTCTGGGAGTTTAATGGGAGTTTATGATGGCCCCGTAGCCTGGGGCGATTATGATAATGACGGCGATTTGGATATTTTGCTGACAGGAGAAAATAGTAGTGGAGATCGAATTTCCAAAATTTATCAAAATACCGGAAGCGGCTTTTCCGAAGTCTTTGCAGGGAGTTTATCGGGTATTTTTCGGGGTTCCGTCAAGTGGGGCGATTATGATAATGACGGCGATTTGGACATTCTCCTGACGGGAAACGCAGGCTCAGATGTAGTTTCTAAAATTTATCAAAATAACGGAACGACTTTTAATACTCAGCCCACCGCTCCATCAGGGTTAACCGTAACTCCCTCGGGAAGCGATGTTTCATTCAGGTGGAATAAATCCACTGATCAACAAACGCCACAAAATGGTTTATCATATAATCTCCGCATTGGAAAAGATACTAATGGTTTTAATAAGCTTTCTCCAATGGCAAATGTTAGCAATGGATATCGAAGAGTTGTTCGTATGGGAAACACAAATCTCGACACAACGTGGACAATCAAGAATCTTCCGGATGGAAATTACACATGGAGCGTGCAAGCGATTGATAATGCATTTGCAGGTTCAGCATTTGCAACGGAAGGTAATTTTGTTATTGCGACACAAGATACAATATTTTCATCTTCCGGCTCAAATGGTTCAATCACTCCATCAGGTTTAGTAATAGTAAATGCTGGAACCCATCAACAATTCATATTTTCTCCAAACACAGATTATCACACTGATAGTGTTATTGTTGACGGAGTGAAAGTAGATTCTTTAACGAGTTATACATTTACCAATGTCATTTCGAATCATACAATTCACGTAACGTTTGCACCAACTGCAGGTTCAATAAGTGGTTTGAAGTTTCATGACTTCAACGGCAACGGAATCAAAGACACGAGTGATGGAGTATTGCAGAATTGGAATATCTTTCTTTCCGGCACATCAAGCGAGACAACACAAACAGATGCAAACGGTCGTTACACATTCTCTAACGTTTTGCCCGGCACTTACACTATTTGTGAAGAGAACAGAGCGGGATGGGTTCGGTCAATGCCGGATTCGTGTTACACTATTAGCATCTCCGCCGGAGATACTCTTGATACGCTGGACTTCGGTAACTATCAAAGAGGAATGA
>JACPVN010000148.1 GCA_016191715.1 Ignavibacteriota bacterium
GAAATCGCTTTACTCGAAGACGAAGTGAAAACATTGAAAGAACGAAAGAAAACGCTCGGCGCAATCAACTTCGAGGCGTTTGCTGAGTTCAACTCGGAGAGCGAACGGCTCTCCTTTCTCTCGCAACAGCGGGATGATTTGATTGAAGCGGAACAAACCCTGTTGAAGACGATTGATGAAATCAACACAACGGCACAGAACAAGTTTATTGAAACGTTCACACGGATTCGCGAAAACTTTATCACCATTTTCAAGGAATTGTTTGACCCGGGCGATGAGTGCGACTTACGGTTGCAGGAAGATGTTGACCCGCTCGAAGCAAATATAGAAATTATTGCCAAGCCGCGCGGTAAACGTCCGACCTCGATAGATTTGCTTTCGGGCGGAGAGAAAACCTTAACGGCAATCTCGCTTTTGTTTGCAATTTATCTTGTGAAGCCGAGTCCGTTCTGTATTCTCGATGAAGTTGATGCACCGCTTGATGACTCGAACATTGACCGCTATACGAGAATGATTAAAAAGTTTTCCAACAACACACAATTTATCGTTGTTACGCACAACAAACGAACGATGGAAGCGGCGCAAGCATTGTACGGTGTGACGATGGAAGAAGAAGGTGTTTCAAAACTTGTTACGGTTCGATTTAATGAACAGGCAAAAGTTCGTTCTGCGACCGTGGCAAGCGGAGTTGCGTTCGGGTGATAATCTGTTATTTGGAACTTAGGCACCGAGAACATGTCAAAAAATAATTTCGGCTTCTCATTTCCGTGAAAGCGGGAATCCAATGAACGATGTGATGATGACACGAATGGTTGGATGCCTGCTTTCGCAGGTATGACAATTATTTTTTTTTGTTTTATGCTCAAGTTCTTTATTGATTTCGATGGTACAATCACCAAACAAGATGTTGGCGATGCGTTGTTTGAAACATTTGGCGGTGAGCAATGTAAAGAGATTATCAAAGAATATCGCGAAGAAAAAATATCTGCCGTCGAATGTTTTCAAAAAGAAACTGCCGCGTGCGGAATAGTTGAGAAGGTCCAACTTGACCGTTTCCTTGATGTTCAGGAAATAGATGAGACGTTTCGTGAGTTCGTCTCGTATTGCAAGTCGAACGGATTGGAATATTTCATCCTTAGCGATGGAATGGATTACTACATCAAAAGAATTCTTGAACGCCATGCTCTGGGTGACGTTCCGGTGTATGCGAACATGTTGAATCTTGAACCGGTACAAGGAAGTTCAGGTGTGATTTTTCGCCCGGAATTTCCATTTACCGACGAAGTGTGTAACCGGTGTGCAAGTTGTAAGCGAAATCATATTCTTACGCTTGCAGGCGATGATGACATCATTGCATACGTCGGCGAAGGATATTCAGACCGGTGTCCGGTGCGTTATGCGGATGTTGTGTTTGCGAAAGATGATTTATTAAAGTTTTGTCGGCGAGAAGAAATTCCTCATGTGGAATATCAAACATTCGCCGATGTTGTTAAGTATGTAGAAAAGATGATTCATAAAAACGGAAAAACAAAAGTTAAATTAAAGAAACGACGGCTTGCAGAACTTGCAAGACGGGAAGTGTTTGCGGGCGGATAACAGATGGACGTTCGTCAGTTTCTTTTTAAAAATAGAAGTTACATCCCGATTCCGTTTCTCATCGTGATGCTCATTTTTGCCAAGCCAACGCTCATCTCAATGATGTTTGGATTTATCCTGGTCATACTCGGCGAATATTTCCGGCTGTGGGGTGTTGCCATTGCGGGAAGTGAAACACGCACGACCGGTCCGGTCGGCGGAACATTTCTCGTCACGACTGGACCGTTTGCCTATGTGAGAAATCCGTTGTATCTCGGCAATATGCTGATTTACTTTGGTATCGGCACGATGTCGTTTGCATTGTTTCCGTGGTTGACGGTCGGCGCTTATATATATTTTTATGTGCAGTATTCGTTTATCGTTTCCCTTGAAGAAGAACATCTTGCACAAAAGTTTGGAGATGAGTATGAACGATACACAAAGTCAGTTCCGAGATTTTTTCCTTCATTGATTCCGTACAAACGCGGAACGAACGAACAACCGGAACTTGATTGGAAACGGGGATTTATTTCCGAGAAACGAACACTTCAGGCAATCGTGTTGCTGACGATTCTGCTTATCGTCATCTGGCAGGTCAGAGCGTAGCAGATGAACATCATGATTATTGCCGGGGAGGCATCAGGTGACCTCCACGGCTCCGGTGTCGTTAGTGAG
Source organism: Ignavibacteriota bacterium (assembly GCA_016191715.1). Classification (GTDB taxonomy): domain Bacteria; phylum Bacteroidota; class Ignavibacteria; order UBA10030; family SZUA-254; genus FW602-bin19. The sequence goes on from JACPVN010000148.1 coordinate 2,251, forward strand.
TTAAAACGCCGTCACCCCGATGCGGAAATTTTCGGTATCGGCGGAGACAAAATGCAAAGTGCGGGAATGAAACTTATCTATCACATCAACGAAGTTTCGGTGATGGGATTTTGGGAAGTGGTGAAGCATCTGCACGTAATTCGCTCGGTTGAAAAAACTCTGCTGATGATTGCTCAAACGAAAAAGCCGGACGTGATTTTGTTGATTGATTATCCCGGTTTCAATCTTCGCTTCGCGCAGAAAGTTCGCAGTGTCGGTTCGAAGATTGTGTATTATATCAGCCCGCAAGTGTGGGCGTGGAATTCAGGCAGAGTGAAAAAAATGAAGGCATTGCTCGATAAAATGCTCGTCGTCTTTCCGTTTGAAGAAGAGATTTATAAACGAGAAGGAATTCCTGTTGAATTTGTCGGGCATCCGTTGCTCGAAGAGTTAAAGGGGACACATTCTAAAAAAGATTTTTGTAAGCGGTACGGGCTTGATGAATCGAAACCAATCATTGGTTTGTTTCCCGGAAGCCGTCGGCAGGAGATAGAAAGAATTTTCCCGGCGATGCTCGGCGCGGCAAGAATTTTATACGGCTCTGATGAAGCACAAACTGTTGTCGGCGTTGCCTCCGTTTTAGAGATGGAATACATGAAATCATTTTTGCGGGATGATTTTCCGGTTCAACTTCTTCAACATGCAACCTACGATGCGATGGCGTGTGTGGATGTCGCTCTGGTAACTTCGGGAACCGCAACGCTTGAAACTGCATTCTATCAAACACCGATGGTTGTCGTCTATAAAACTTCGTGGCTGACGTATTGGATTGGAAGAATGTTAGTGAATGTAAAAAATATCGGCTTAGTAAACATCGTTGCCGGAAAGCAAATTGTTCCTGAGTTGATTCAAGGTAAATTAAAGCCGTTCCGACTTGCCGTGGAAGCCGCGGCAATGCTGGAAGATAAGGTACGACGTGAAAGGATTATTCAGGAGCTTCGTTTGATTCGGACAAAGTTAGGAACGGCAGGTGCATCCGGTCGTGTTGCCGATACAATTTGTACGTTAGCAGTGAACGCCTGAGGTCGAAGTGTGTCGAACCTATTACTCCCATTTTCGTGGCTGTACGGACTTATCATTTGGATTCGCAATCGGTGTTATGACGCCGGGTTATTCAAGGTCGAACGAGTGAGTGTTCCCGTGATTTCAGTTGGAAATATGACAGCAGGCGGAACCGGCAAGACGCCGTTTGTTGAATATCTTGTTCGATATTATTCGGAAAAAGGAAAACGTGTTGCGGTGTTAAGTCGCGGATACAAGAGAAGTTCCGTTGGAACAGTTGCCGTCGGTTCTGATGAATCGAACCGTGGAAATGCAGAATCACTTGGCGATGAGTTGTTTCAGATTGCCCGAAAGTTTCCGAACGCAACGGTCATTGCCGATGAGAAGCGAATTCGTTCTGCAAAACTTGCTGTGGGAAAATATCAAGCAGAAATAATTGTGCTTGATGATGGATTTCAGCATCGCTCACTCGGTCGGGATTTGGATATTGTCATGCTTGGTTCTATTCCGTTGAGAAATATTCCATTACTTCCGGCGGGGTTGAGAAGGGAACCGATGTCGGGATTGAGGCGGGCGAATGTAATTGTTGAGAGCGGAACAGCAGTGCCATTGCCTTCCGGTTTTAATTCGTTGTTGAAAATCAGAACAGAAATAAAAGTGAAATGTTTGAAGCAAGTGTTCAGAAACGGTTTGTTCGAGCCAAACGAATTGACGGGGATGAATGTCGTCACAGTTTCAGGGATTGCAAATCCTGAACGATTTCACACAACGTTAGAATCTCTTGGTTTGATAATCAAAGAGTTGGTTCGGTATCCTGACCATCATCGATTTTTGCTTTCGGATTTGATGAAGATTCAAACAGTATTTGAAAAGCAACATGCTGAATATATTATCACAACAGAAAAAGATGCCGTTCGGCTGTTGGCGATGAAGGAAGCAGAAACCATGTTTCACGAACGGTTGTTGTATGTAGAGATTGAAATGGAAATCAGACAAGGAAAAACAGAATTTCAAAAAATACTTGATTCAATAATGGGTGTTCATTGATGCGTATCGCGGTAACAGATAACATGGGAGCCGAAGAAAAATTTTGGCTTTACATCAATTGGTTAAAAAGCGGCAACCCTGATTTGGAATGGGTAAAGTTATCGTATGTTGACGAGAATCTTTCGGAGATTGAGAAATGCGACGGTGTGTTGCTTACCGGCGGCGGCGATGTTGAACCGTCACTCTACGATTCAGCATCAACCCACCCGAAAGTGTATGGAGTTGACCACAATCGTGATGATTTCGAGCGACAAGTGATTGATGAAACGCTTCGACAGGAAAAGCCGTTGCTCGGAATTTGCCGCGGCTTGCAAATTGCCAATGTACATTTCGGCGGCACGCTGATTCAAGACCTTGAAGAAATCGGACATACGGAACACTCGACAAAAGATGAGTATGAACAACGGCATTGGATTGAACTGACGCGCACAGGAATATTATCGGAAACGATAGAGAGATTAACAGGAAATGTGAATTCGTTTCATCATCAGGCGGCAGACAAAATCGGTTCGGGATTAGCAGTTGCCGCTCGTTCTGTGGATGGGATTGTGGAAGCAATCGAATTTGAAGATGCACTTGCAAAACCGTTCTTCCTGTGTGTTCAATGGCATCCCGAACGGATGAAGGATGCAGAGAATCCTTTTTCAAAAAATATTTTAGATAGATTTTTAACAAGTATTAGAAAAAGTGAAACCGCTAAAGCGGTTTGATGAGTTGTTTTTTTAGAAAGCCCCAGACTTAAGTCTGGGGTTAAAGACAAAAAATCTTTCCAAAACCGTTTCAACGGTTTTGACGGAAGAATTAACAACAATAAACAAGAAGAATTTTTATTGAACAAAACGAAAACATTAATTAAGGAAAATACAATTATGGCAAAGAAATATGTTTATACATTTGGAAACGGAAAAGCCGAAGGCACGGCAGAGATGAAAGGACTGCTCGGCGGTAAGGGTGCAAACCTCGCTGAGATGACGAATATCGGTTTGCCTGTTCCGGCGGGCTTCACGATTTCGACGGAAGTTTGTACGTACTACTACGCGAACAAACGTGCGTATCCTCAAACATTAAACGGAGAAATCGTCAAAGCATTGAAGAAAGTGGAGAGAATGATGGGAATAAAATTCGGAAACCCGAAAAATCCGTTACTCCTTTCGGTTCGTTCAGGCGCGCGCGCCTCAATGCCGGGAATGATGGACACGATTCTCAATCTCGGTTTGAATGATGTCGTCGCTGAAGGACTTGTGAAGAAAACGAAGAACCCGCGTTTTGTGTATGATTCATATCGCCGCTTCGTTCAGATGTACGGCGATGTTGTGTTGGGATTAAAACCGCAACACAAAGATGAGATTGACCCGTTCGAACTTATCATAGAAAAGATGAAAGAAGAGAAAGGCGTACATCTTGATACGGAACTTGATGCAAATGACATGAAGGAACTTGTCCGTCGTTTCAAGAAAGCGATTAAAGAAAAAACGGGACACGGGTTCCCTGACGACCCGATGAAACAATTGTGGGGGGCAGTTGGCGCAGTGTTCAGTTCGTGGAATAACGACCGCGCTATTGCATACCGCAAGATGTATGATATTCCGGAGTCGTGGGGAACGGCAGTGAATATTCAATCTATGGTTTTCGGAAACATGGGTGAAGATTCAGGAACAGGTGTGGCGTTCACTCGTGATGCGGCAACCGGAAAAAATATTTTCTACGGCGAATATCTCATGAATGCACAGGGTGAAGATGTCGTTGCGGGAACGCGTACTCCGTTGCCGATTTCAAAATTGGAAAAAGAAAATCCAAGAATCTACAAACAACTTGATAAAATCAGATTAAAACTTGAAAAGCATTATCACGATATGATGGATGTTGAATTTACTATTCAGCAAAAAACATTGTACATGTTGCAATGCCGCGTCGGAAAACGGACGGCATTTGCCGCAATCAAGATTGCTGTTGATATGGTTGGTGAAGGATTGATTTCCGAAAAGGAAGCATTGAACAGAATTGAACCCGACCAACTTAATCAATTGCTTCGTCCGATTTTTGATTTGAAAGAAAAAGCATCCGCAATTCAGTCGGGCAAATTACTTGCTAAGGGATTGAACGCCGGACCCGGCGCGGCAACAGGACGCGTTGTGTTCAACGCTCCTGATGCCGAAGAGTGGAAGAAGCGCGGAGAGAAAATTATTCTCACCAGAATTGAAACATCGCCGGAAGACATCAAAGGAATGGATGCCTCGGAAGGAATTCTCACAGCACGCGGCGGAATGACTTCCCACGCGGCGCTTGTAGCACGCCAGATGGGAAAAGTTTGCGTCGCCGGTTGCTCGGTGTTAAACATTGATTACACGACACATTCGATGGTTGTGAACGGTAAGACAATCAAAGAAGGAGATTGGATTTCCATTGACGGAACGACAGGTGAAGTGATTGAAGGAAAACTTGCAACGAAACCATCGGAAGTTGTTCAGGTGTTGGTTGATAAAACGCTCGAACCCAGAAAAGCGCCGGTGTATCAGGCGTACGCTAAAGTAATGAAGTGGGCTGACCAGTATCGCCGTATGAAAATCCGGACGAACGCTGACCAACCTGACCAATCTGCAAATGCAGTCGCCTTCGGTGCAGAAGGAATCGGGCTTTGCAGAACGGAACACATGTTCTTCGGTGAAGGAAAAATCGGACCGATGCGTGAAATGATATTGGCTGATACGCTTGAAGCGCGAAAGAATGCACTCGCCAAATTGCTTCCGTTACAGCGCGCCGACTTTGAAGGTATCTTTGAAGCGATGAATGGTCGTCCCGTAACAATCCGAACGATTGACCCGCCGTTGCATGAGTTTGTTCCTCATGAAGAAAAGCAACAGAGAGAACTTGCAAAGCAAATGGGAATCAGTTACGAAAAAGTACGTCAGCGAGTGGAAAGTTTGCACGAGTTCAACCCGATGCTTGGTTTCCGCGGTTGCCGGTTGGGATTGATTTTCCCTGAAATTACAGAGATGCAGGCACGCGCAATATTTGAAGCCGCGGCAAACGTAAAAGCACGCGGTATTAAAGTTGAGCCGGAAGTAATGATTCCGCTTGTCGGCAATGTGAAGGAACTTGCACATCAGGAAAAAATTGTCCGGCAAGTTGCAGAAGAAGTTCTGCGTGAGAAGAAGGTGAAGTTCAACTATCTCGTCGGAACAATGATTGAAGTTCCGCGCGGCGCAATCACAGCGGATGAAATTGCAAAGTCGGCAGAGTTCTTCAGTTTCGGAACGAACGATTTAACGCAAACAACGCTCGGAGTCAGCCGTGATGATGCGGGACGATTCCTCACACCGTATGTTGAAATGGAAATTTATCCGAAAGACCCGTTCGAAGCAATAGACAGAGCGGGTGTTGGCGCGTTGATGAAAATCGCTGTCGAAAAAGGTCGTTCTGTTCGGAATGATTTGAAGATTGGAATTTGCGGCGAGCATGGCGGTGAACCGTCAAGCGTCGAGTTCTGTCATCAAATCGGATTGAACTACGTCAGTTGTTCTCCCTACCGCGTACCTATTGCCCGGCTTGCCGCGGCTAAGGCGGCGCTTGCAGATGAGAAGTCTGTCGAAACCGGAAAGAAGAAGAAGTAACTTACTTTCATCACTCCTCTCTTTCATTAGGGAAAGAGAGGAGTGATGGAGTGATGGTTTGACGAAGTAATTATGAATTTGAGAAAAAATACTCAAACTCACTACTCACGAATCACAACTCACCGTTCACTACTTACAAAACACACTAATCGTGATTGAATTTATAAAAACACAATAGAAGGAAAAGAAAAACATGAGTATGAAATTATCAGATTTTAAATATCCCACGCCGCGCAACTTGATTGCAAAGTATCCGGCAAAGCCGCGTGATTCTGCACGACTGATGGTTATCAATCGGGCAGATGAATCAATTGAAGAGAAGCGGTTCAGTGACATCGTTGATTACTTCAAGAAAGGGGACTCGCTCGTACTGAACAACACGAAAGTGTTCTCGGCGCGAATGGTCGGGAGAAAGGAAAAAACGAACGCGAAGATTGAAGTTTTTCTCCTTCGCCAGTTGAATGCGGAAGAAGGAATTTGGGATGTCATCGTTGACCCGGCACGCAAAGTCCGAATCGGTAACAAAATTTATTTCGATGATGGAAAGTTGTGGTGTGAAGTTGTAGATAATACGACTTCACGCGGTCGCACGGTTCGATTCAATCAAAAAGGAAATTTGTACGGATTGATTGACCGTATCGGATTGACGCCGCTTCCGTATTACATCAAGCGTGAGCCGGAAGACGCGGACAAAGAGGCGTATCAGACTGTGTTTGCGAAATATATCGGCTCGGTTGCTGCGCCTACTGCCGCTCTCCATTTTTCGCAACGACTACTGACACAACTTCATGACAAAGGTGTTTCGATTTCGCATGTTCTGCTTCATCTCGGTTTGGGTTCGTTCAGACCGGTGGAAGTCGAAGACCTTTCGAAACATCGTATGGACTCAGAATATTTTGAAGTTCCGCTCAGTGCCGCAGACGCTGTCAATAAGTCAATCAATAACAAGGGAAATGTTTTTCTTGTCGGAACGAGTGCGACACGTGCAGTCGAATCGGCAGTGACAACAACAGGTCATCTTAAAATGGCGCGCGGTTGGACGGACAAGTTTATCTTTCCGCCGTACGAATTTAAGATTGCCGACAAGTTGATAACCAATTTCCATTTACCGGAATCAACCATGTTGATGATGGTCTGTGCATTCGCCAACCGCGATTTAATTTTGAAAGCGTACAAGAAAGCAATCAAAGAGAAATGGCGCTTCTACAGTTACGGCGATGCGATGTTGATTTTGTAATCAACGATGTTCAAAAATAAAAAAGTTGGAGTAATCATTCCCGCCGCAGGAACCGGAAGTCGGTTTGGCGGCGGGGTGGCAAAGCAATTTCTCGAACTGTACGGGAAGACCGTTCTTTCCGAAACTCTTCATCAGTTTCAGATTCATCCTTCGATTGATTGCATCGGAATTGCCGGTTCGACGGATGGAATTGAACAAATCAAAACACTTGTTCGGGTTGAAAATATTTCAAAAATTGTATGGATTGGAATTGGCGGAACAGAGCGGCAGGATTCTGTGTGGAACGGACTTCAGGCATTGCAACCTTTTTCACCTGAACTTGTTCTCATCCATGATGCGGTTCGTCCGTTTGTAAACGGTGAAATTATCGAACGTGTGTTAGAAGCAACAGTGAATCATGGAGCGGCTATTCCTGCTGTTCATCCGAAGGATACAGTGAAGATTAGCGATGCAAATTTGCTGGTTACCAAAACGCCGCTTCGGCAACAATGTTGGCAGATACAAACTCCACAGGGATTTGTGTTTAATGTTCTGATGAATGCTTTCGAGCAGGCGATTCGCGATAATTTTTTCGGAACGGATGATGCAAGTTTGGTTGAACGAATCGGCGCGCCCGTGAAAATAGTTGAAGGAAGTTATGAGAACTTCAAAATCACAACAAGAGAAGATTTAGTGTTCGCTGAACTTCTTGCAAAACAAAGAATGAGTTCATGATTCATCAAAAAAGAAAAAATACATTTGTAACAATACTTCGCTTCGTACTACCTGTTGTTTGCTTCGTTCTTGTTTCACTTTGGACGATTCAAAAGAATGTTCCGATGAGCAGTCAGGCTTTTGTTCCATCACGGTTGAAGGCGACGTTCGCGTATCAAGCCGCAAAATGGTACAACGACCGCCGGGCGTTTCCGAGCGGAATAATTCCTGTGGATTGGAAAGAGAAAGCGCTCAATCAAATCGAACAAAACAACCATACTTTTGCTAAGACTTCCGGTGTCACTCAGCTCTCCTGGCAATCACTTGGACCGACGAATATTGCCGGTCGGCTTCGTTCGATTGTAGTTGATAAAGACCATCCGGAAACATTGTATGTCGGTTCGGTGAGCGGCGGGATATGGAAAACGACAAACGGAGGAAGTTCGTGGAGTTCCACTTCAGACTTTGCGGCAAACCTTTGCATCGGAACGATGGTGATGGACCCGACGAACCCGAATATTATTTACGCGGGAACGGGAGAAGGATATTTTAATATTGATGCGTTGCGCGGTGCTGGTGTGTTGAAGTCAACAGATGGCGGTGCGAACTGGTCGTTGCAAACAAATTTTGCAAATCCACATTCCCGATATTCGTACTACTACATCAATAAACTCGTCATTCGTCCTGATAATCCTAACGTTCTGTACGCGGCGATGATTGGTGGAATCTGGAAGACGACGAACGGCGGCTCGCTCTGGACAAAACTCAATGTGGGCAACTCGTCTGTGTTCTGTATGGATTTGGTCGCAAATCCTGATTTTCCCGACATTATGTACGCATCATTCGGTTTATTCATGCCGGGAAATGATGGAATTTATAAAACAACCGACGGCGGCGCGAACTGGACAAAACTGACAAACGGTTTTCCTTCACCAGTCTCAGGTTACACCCGCATTAGTCTGGCTATTGCACCGAGCGACCCTGATGTTTTGTATGCTTCGCTTGCGGATTCAAATTTTTATACACACAGCATCCAGAAATCAACGAATGGCGGCAACAGTTGGTTTGCAGTTTCCTCGCCGTATGATAATTCGGTAACAGTGCGCGGAACTCATCTCGGTGGTCAGGGATTTTACAATAACACCATCGCTGTTCATCCGAACAATGAAAATATTGTATATGCCGGAGGAATAAATATTTTTCGTTCGAGTAATGGTGGTACAGGTTGGACCCGGCTTCTTGATGCAAACGGAGTTTCAAACTTCCATGTTGACCAACACGCTATAGTATTTCATCCAAAGAACCCATCTACAATTTTCTTTGGAAATGATGGAGGCATCTATAAAACAACAAATGATGGCGTATCATTTAGTTCGCTTAATAACGGATTGCTGGTGACGCAGTTTTATAGTGGCGCGACACATCCGACGGTAAATTATTTTTTCGGTGGAACGCAGGATAACGGAACATTGATGAGGTCAACTTCATCTGCCTGGCAACCAATACTCCCAGGCGATGGCGGTCCGGTGATTGTCAATTATCGAGACCCCGATACTGTTTATATGTCGTATGTCTATCTTTCGATTTATAGATCGGTGTTTGGCGGTACAGGTCCGCAACGAATGATGCTTGGAATTCCTATTGAAACCGGAACTACCTGGACATCTGACCGATGTTCGTTCATCGCACCGTTAGTAATGGACCCGAACAATCCGAATGTGTTGTATGGTGGAACATATAGGTTATTCAAAACAGCCAGCGCGGCTGAATCATGGTCGGCAATCACGGATGATTTAACGGGAAGTGGTGCGGGCGGCGTTCAAACATCTGGCGCAACTATCACAGCAATTGCTATTGCAAAATCTGATTCTAAAATTATATATGTAGGCACAAGCGGTTGGTCAGGCGTTCGCTCACGTGTAATGATATCAACGAACGGTGGAGGTAATTGGGCTCAACACGATCAAATTCCTTTGCCGAACCGCGAAGTCAGTTCAATCGCTATTGACCCGCTTAATGCAAACAGGGCGTACGTTGGATATTCAGGGTATGGAACAGGCACAGCAACAACCGGTCATGTCTATATGACAACAAATCGTGGAAGCAACTGGTCGAACATCAGCGGAAACTTGCCTGATATTCCAGTCAACTCAATGGTTATTGACCCGAAGCAGTTGACGCACGTAATCATCGGGACTGACCTTGGTGTGTTTGAAACCACGAACGGAGGAACAACTTGGTCTCAGGAGAACGATGGACTTGCAAACGTCGCTGTTCATGATTTGGACATTCGGGAAGACGGATTTATTCTTGCTGCTACACATGGCCGCGGGATGTTTCTTTCTAAAACGGATTTGTATTCGGGGCTTGCATTGTACTTTCCATCCCAAACTGCTTCCAACATTTCGACGAATCCAACATTACGCTGGAAACATTCAGACTCTGCAACCGTGTATCGTTTGCAAGTTGCGACCGACCCGACGTTTGCTACCGGAATTGTTTACAGTGATTCAAACTTGACTGATACTGTACAGGCGATTTCGGGTTTATCATTGAATTCGACATACTTTTGGCAGGTCAGCATTAAAAAATTGTCAGGAAAAACTTCTTCGTCACCGATTTGGAGTTTCACAACAATCGGAACGTATCCGCCATCGTTCTTTGCAAGTGTTTCGATTGATTTTCCGAATTATTCTTCTCAAGGAGGTTACTCGACAACGGACTACCGGCTTGTAGGACTTCCCGGTTTAAGCAATTTGAGGATTGATAGTTTGTTCTCCGGAACTCATAAAACCGACTGGCAAGTCTATTGGGATAACGGCGCCGCTTCAGATTATTTGATTGAGTATAACGGAAGTTCAGATTTTCGTTTCTCTTCCGGACGCGCGTTTTGGATGCTGAACAAAGGAGATTGGAATTTTTCAGGAACACTCAATTCAATGCCAATGAATAATGATGCAGTGGAAATACCGTTACACTCCGGTTGGAATATGATTACGGGTCCATATCCGTTTGCCGTTACTTGGGCAACTATCAAATCGGCAAACAGCGTTACTGAATCATTATGGGGATTTAAGGGAAGTTTCATTTCTTCAACTTCCCTAGAGCCATATAACGGTTATTATTTTTTCAATTCTACAAACTTGACTTCTCTGAAAGTTCCTTATGGGAGTTCGCTTGGAAAGTTAGTTGATGAAGAAAGCGAATCGGTGAACGATTGGCAAGTGAGCATCGGACTTCAAACAAAAACGTATTCTGAGAATGTGGTTTCGTTCGGAGTTGTTACATCATCATCAATCGGATTGGATAAATTCGATGTTCGCCGACCGCGAACAGTCGGAGAAACTCCTTCGGTTATTTTCTCCCGAACAGAATGGGATGATTTGTACAGCACGTTTGCAACCGACTTCAAACCGGAAATACAGGATTCTCAAAGTTGGAAATTTGAAGTTTTGAATACAAGGAGAAAATCCGTTTCGCTCTCCTTTGATGGAGTGAAAACTATTCCTCGGCAGTTCGATGTATTTCTCATTGATGAAACACGCGGCATGAAGCAAAATCTCAGAAGCAATTCCACGTATACTTTTTCATCAACAAGCGATAGACATGAGTTCGTTGTTGTGGTAGGAAAGAAAGAAACGCTTGCCGGATATCTGAATACTGTTGCACCGAAAGAGTTTTACCTGAGTGATAACTTTCCCAATCCGTTTAACCCGACGACGAATTTCGAATTTCGAATAGCCCATTTCGAATTTGTCTCATTGAAGATATATAACCTTGCGGGGCAAGAAGTGGCTTCATTAGTGGAAGAATCAAAAGAAAGCGGAACGTACATAGTCGAGTGGAACGCAGCGAATCTGCCGTCGGGGGTTTATCTTGCACAGTTCAGGGCGGGAACGTTTTCTTCCTTCAAGAAAATTTTACTGCTGAAGTAAGAGGAGTTTATCCATGAGAGTATTTTTGAAATCAACATCGTTCAGACTGTTTCTTATCGTTTGTTTCTTCAATTTGATGTTGTCAACTGAATCAAGTGCGGAGAACAATCATGCAAGCGTCAGCAACATTCGATTCGAGCAACTTGATGAACGTGTCATCATTACTTATGATTTATCAGGCAATTCGAGTAATCGTTATGATGTATCCATATTGCTGAAAAAGAAGAGTGACCCGTCATTCGGGTTTGAACCGAAACTTCTGACAGGAAACATTGGTGGTGGCATTGCATGCGGAGAAAATCTTGCAGTCGTGTGGAGTAATGATGAAGAAATTCCCGATGATTTGAGAAACGGTGATTATTATTTCGTCGGTTACGCTTCAGAGGTAGAAGAATCTTCAATCAGTCCCTGGATATGGATAGGAGCCGTATTAATTGTGGGTGGAATTGTCTATTTGATTGTTAGCAAATCAAAAGAGGAAACACCAAACGAATTTCCAACTCCGCCTGGGCGACCGAACTGAGGCGTGGTCAATAAATTTTCTTTAATATTTCAATAAAACACTTGATTTTATCAAAAACCTTTCGTAAGTTTGAACCATAGTTAATAATCTAATTTACTTCCTAATACCATCTCTGGGAAAAACCATGAAAAAGTATTTACCATTTATTTCTGTTTGTCTTTTGCTCTTTGCATTTGCTTTGATGTTTGAACAGACCGCAACTGCACAGGCGCCGATGAAATTCAGAACATTTCGTGCATCAGATTATCGTTCTCAATCAACTCCCAAAAGTCGTTCAGGATATATTTTACGAGGACGACTACCCAATGCGGGAAACGTTCGTGACACTGTTTTCTTGAATCGCGGTTTCAGTTGGGAAGCGCCGGAAGATGGCGGTTTCTTACGCGTAGGACATCGTCATACTGATAGTTCGCGCTGGTACGGTTGGTTTTTCTATTTCCGATGGCATTACAGTGCGCCGGAAGTACGATATTACATTTTCAGTCCTTCAGCATTAGCGAAGAGTCCGGACTATTTAAAAGTTCGGGGTGAGGTAAGAACGACGACCTATTTCGGAAATGCAGGCAACGCGCTTACTCAGAACCTCACTGCAATGAAAACCAATATCGCCGCAAGCGATTTGGGAATTACTCCAACAGGGTTTGGTGACCTTGTCTTCAATCAGGCGAACGGACCGGAAACGATTTTTAATGGAAAGACAATTCGGGAAATTGTAATGTTAGGAGATTCGGCAGTAACATTGGGAAAATTACAAAAAACAAAGTACCCTTCATCGTTACTTTCACTTGTCAATACTGTGATGGCTCGAATTAACACCGAGTTTTATTCTTCTGTTGTTGAGACCATTAAAACGAAACCGTTAATGATACAAGGCGCGAAGTTACTTTCAGCAGTCCCGTATTTGTATTATGACCCGACGCGTCTTATGCCATGGAACAGAAACAGAACACAGGTTCGCATCAGCAATCCGAACAGTTATATCCCGGCAATGCCGGAAAGTTATTCGTTGGAACAGAACTATCCCAATCCTTTCAACCCAAGTACCGTTCTTAGTTATCCGTTATCTGTTACAAGTACTGTGACGTTAACTGTGTATGATGCCGTTGGTCGGGTAGTTGCAAGATTAGTGAACGATGTACAGGATGCCGGAGTTCAAACATCGGAATGGAATGCAGAAGGACTTGCAAGCGGCGTATATTTCTACAAACTTGAAGCGACAAGTCTCACGCAACCTGATGAATCTTTTGTTCAAATGAAAAAGATGTTGCTCTTGCGGTAAGGACATTTATACAATGGAATGTTAGAGTATTGGAAATATCTATGTAAGAGAAGGCGATGATTCTTCACAAGATTATTAAAAACCCGTTCATGTGTTTTAAGAGATTAGAACACGGAGCGGGTTTTTGTGCTTTTACAACTAAGCAATGGCTCATTCTTTTTGTTATGCATATTTTATTATGCAATTATTCTCAAGCGCAAGATACTACCCATATTGTCGTTTCTCAAGGATGGAATTTAATTTCCCTACCGATAGAGCCTGCGCAATCAAGCGTGACAGAACTTTTTCCTAACGCTGTATCGAAAGCGTTTTATTATGATGGGCAGTATATTGCAATGGATACACTGAGACCGGAAATAGGCTATTGGCTGAAGTTTGCTCAGTCAGAAACAATCATGCTAACAGGCAAACAAATTTCCTGTCATGTGTTTACATTGCGTTCTGGATGGAACCTCATCGGGACGCCGGGCGAACAAGTCGGCGTGAATGATCTTAAAACTTCTCCAGAGGGAATTCTTGCTACAGGTTTCTACGGATACGATTCTATTGGCTACACAATTGTAGATGATAGTCTTCTGCCTGGACATGGATATTGGGTAAAGTCGAGGCAGAGAGGAACAATGCTCATTCCATTTTCTAAATACACACCACCCATCTTAATTTCACCGGCCGATAGCTCAGATTACCAAAGTACCTATCCTCTCTTTACGTGGAGTGAAATCCAGTGTAAGAATTTCTACTATCTGCAAGTTTCGCAAGACTCGACATTTACATCTGCCATTTATGATGATTCTCTGTTGGATTAATCAAAAAAGCGTGTGTGTTTGTCGTACGGTACATCATATTACTGGCGTGTGGCGGCACGATATGAAGGCGGACTTCGTGGTGGTTGGTCAAACATCAGGCAACTTACGACCGCAGAACCTTCTGATAGTTTGAGATGGGAGTTTCTTGGATTTCCTCATCAAGGTCGTGATTACACAAACCAACTTAGTATCGCTGTCCACCCTGAAAATGATTCAATAATTTATGTTGGAATAGGAAGTAATTTCTCAGCAGGACACCAGGGCAAAATATACAAGACAACGAATTTAGGAGCAACATGGGATACGCTTGTTGAGGGAGTAACAGCAACAACCATCGTTATTCATCCACAGAATCCTGACATCGTCTATGTTGGATTAAGTGCCGCTAATTACACCCCTCCCGGCATCATCAAAACATCCGATGGTGGTACTTCTTGGTCCTGGTCAGATTATGGCATCTATATTGATTGGGAAACATTTCCCGTCGAGATCGAAATTGACCTGCTCCATCCTGATACAATGTTCGCAGGCACGTCGTCGTTTTATGCCTCACAAGGTAGGATATACAAGACAACAGATGCCGGCAGACGCTGGTTTAGACCAACAGTGAGTGATTCATTAACCGGAAATATATCAGTCATAGCAATTCATCCCGAAACTACATCAATTGTTTTTGTAGCGAGAGGCGTGATAGGACATCTTTTCCGATCTTCGGATGGTGGGTTTAACTGGAAACAAAATTCATTATCATTTGATACGGCTTCTATTTATGATGTAGAGTTTGATCCTGTGAATCCAAATGTTTTGTATGCTATCATTACTCCTTATGATTATCCTGTAAAAATTTACAAAACTACGGATGGTGGAATGAATTGGTTCAATTCAAGTAATGGACTTCCTCAATTACGAACGCATGGGTTTTATGATATTCTTATTAGGCAATGTACCTGTGAAATATTCCTTATTTCAGGTCAAGGACTATACCATAGTTCAAATCAAGGAGATTTATGGCGTCCAATTTCACTCCCAAGTAGTAATTGGCTCGAAGGTGCTGCGTTATCAAAAGATGGAACATATTTATATGTAGCAATATCTAACTCTGGTATTTATCGTACAAGACTTATAACAAATGTATTAGATTAAATCACAATGTACCAATAACAATCAATAAAAGGATTATTTATTATGTCCAATATATTTTTTCTTTGCGGTCGTACCTTCACAATCATGATTATGTTCTATATCTATAGTGTTACCTGTTTTTCTCAAGATGAAATCATGCAAGGATATTATCAAGGAGAACAAATAGAATACATAGGAAATCAGATTTGTGTAAAAATACGACCAAACGTAGATGTACAAACCGTGAGTGCTTTGTTCAGCAACTACGATGGTGAACTCATAAGTAATTTCAACAGCCTCCGCTGGGGTGTTATTCAATTGCCACAAGGTAGCGATATTTTTCCGCTCATTGACAGTTTGAAACAAAATTTACTCATTGAAGAAGCTGAACCAAATGGGGTTGGTCGTGAGCATTATGACCCTAATGACTATTACTATGGTCTGGGTTATCAGTGGAGTTTGTACAATTATGGCCAACAACCAACAGGCGGAACACCGGGTGCCGACATAAAAGTACGGCAAGCATGGGATATTACTCGAGGAAGTTCAAATATCCTTATTGCTGTTCTTGATAGCGGAATACCATACGAACATTAACACATCAATTAGTACATCCAGACTTATCAAATAATGCAAGATTTATTTTGGGTCCGGATTTTACAGATCCAATATACAACTCTGATCGCTCGGTGAGGGATAATTCCGGTCACGGCACACATGTTACTGGTATAATAGCCGCTGAAACAAATAACAATATCGGCATAGCAGGTATTGCAGGTGGATGTAAAATACTGGTTATTCAGGTCTTTGGATCTGGTGGGATACCTCAAAGTATTTTTGCAAACGGTGTTATTGCGGCGGCAGATAGCGGTGCAAGAATAATTAATTTTAGTGGTGGCATTGGAGGCAATTACCAGCAAGCCCGCGATGCCGTTCAGTATGCAAATTCAAGAGGAACCCTGCTCGTCGTATCAACAGGAAACGATGGGTATGTTGAATATCCTGCACGTTACTCACTTGAATACTCCAATGTCATTGCCGTCGGTTCTACTACGAAGGATGATGCGGTGGTATGGAATTCAGGGAAAGGGACTGCTGTTTCGGTAACAGCTCCAGGCGGTGATACGAACCCATTTTGCCCCGAAATAGACCCTCCCGGTGGTTGTATAACTGTTCCCGATGCAGTGAGAATTTATTCCACATTTCCTCCATATCTTGGACAATCTTTTAAGTGGGCGTCAGGAACCTCAATGGCTGCACCGCATGTATCTGGAATTGCCGCCTTAATTCTCTCGGCACAACCGTGTTTGTCAGTATCTGATGTTCGGTCAATTATAGAATCGACAGCAGATATAAAGGCTCGCCTGGATGGGACATATATTATGGCCATGGTCGTGTGAATGCAAACAAAGCTATGATGCGCGCATTAATGGACTTTCGACCGTGTCCGCCAAGTCTTGCTTCTCCTACAAATTGTGAAGTCGTTTCAAATCCGCCAACGCTTACATGGAATTCCGCGCTTTTGTCATCTGGACCAATCAATTATCGCTTACAAATTTCAACAACCATTAATTTTACAAGTACGGTATTGGATGTTTCTGGTATCGACACTGGGTCCTATGCTACTTCCGGGTTAGCCAACACAACCAAGTATTACTGGCGGGTGATGGCAACTAATGCAGTAGGTTCGAGTTCTTGGTCTGAGTCAAGGTCTTTTTATACCGCACCGCTAGCAGTACCGACTCTCTCCGGGACTTCGGTGAGAATCGGTAACGATCTTTTTCCTAGACTTTCATGGTCATGGAATAGTGTCGGCTGTGGCGACATGTACACTCTTTATCGTTACATATGCGAGTCGCCTGCAGATTGCGAAAGTGAACCCCTATTAGGTCCAACAATTGTGTATGCTGGAACCGCTACATCATTCACAGATGGTTTAGCTTTGGGTACACAGCCCACCTATGCGTTCTACTACGTCACTGCATCGGCTAATGGCGGTCAAAGTACTTCTAATCCATCCAACAAAGTTTCTTATCAACTAAAGTATGCCTCGAAGTATGGCTCTGACTTGGCAAACCCTCCCGGCACTATTCCAAAAGAAACCAAGATTGATGATTGTTATCCCAACCCATTCAACCCGTTAACTGTTATTCGTTATCAGTTATCGGAAGATTTGCATGTGAAGATAACTGTGTTCAATACACTCGGAGTTGAAGTTGCAACTCTCGTTGATGGAGTTATGTCGGCGGGATACAAGTCGGTCGAGTTCGATGCTACATCATTACCAAGCGGCGTTTATTTTTACAAACTCACCGCCGGCTCTCATTCAGACGTGAAGAAGATGGTGTTGGCTCGATAAGGAAACTTTTAGTAAACAGAAATCGAGAAAATTATTTCAACGATGTAAGAGAAGACAATGATTCTTCACAAGAGTATGAATCCGCCAAAGGCGGACAAGAACCCGTTTATGTGTTTTAAGAGATTAAAACACGGAACGGGTTTTTGTGCTTTTACAATCTCGAAGCATTGGTTCTTTATTGTTGTTACGTATATTTTACTATGCAATTATTCACATGCGCAATGGTCGTGGCAAAATCCAAAACCCACAGGCAATTCCCTTTACCATGTATATTTCATGAATCAAAATCGTGGATGGATTCTTGGAGAAAATGGAACATTATTAAAAACAACGGATGCAGGTACAACTTGGATTGATGAACATATTGCACCGGACTATACATTTAAACGAATCTTAAGTGTTGATGCGGCTAACCTATGGTTGTTAGGATATAAACAAGGTACCGGATATTCTACGATTTATTATTCATCTGATTGTGGAACAACATGGATAGAACGTTTACAAACTTATACGCTTCCGGATAGCCTTCGCGCATTTTCTGATATCTATTTTAATGATCATCTTCAAGGTTGGTCGGTTGGAGCGGATGGAAAAATAATAACTACTGATGACGGTGCCTTGACATGGCAACTGCAAGGTAAGATATATAATTACTCGTTGGAAAAAATACAGTTCTTCAATGATAACATAGGAGTGATTAACGGCGGCTTATGGACAACGCAACTTTACCCAGAGCCAAGTGACGAAAGCGTTTCGAGGGGAATTATCCTACGGACGACGGATGCAGGTGCACAATGGGATACTATCTATCACGACACTATTAACATAGAAAGTGTTTATTTTAGAAATTCTCAACTAGGATGGGCAGTCGGAACATCCTTCTGGATAGATTCCTTTGACTATGGGCAGGCAAGAAATTTTATTATGAAAACAACAGATGGTGGAATAACATGGGTTATTCAAAGCAGTATTTGGTTACACAGTATTTACTTCATTGATGATTACAAAGGATTAGCATGTGGAGACGGAGGTGTTGTTGCAACAACTACTAATGGAGGTGAAAATTGGGCATATAGCATCCCTGGCAGTAGATATTTAAATGATATAATTTTTAGAGATTCATTAAATGGATATATTATCGGTTCGGAAGGAATCATCCTCCAGTCAAGTAATGGAGGACAATCATGGTTTCAGTATGATTCAAAATTTATTAGCGGTATCACGAACGATGTACATTTCATCAACTCGGATACAGGGTGGTTTGTCAATTCCGATATTTACCGAACGACAGATGGAGGGGGTACGTGGAGCCCTTCCGGTTTATCTGGCGTAAAAAAAATAGATTGTACTGATAGAAATAACTGCTGGGCTTGTGGTAATGGAGGGAAGATTGTATATACAAGCGATGCAGGAGCGAGTTGGATACAGCAAACAAGTGGAACAACATCTAATTTGAGAGACATAGAGTTTGCTACACCCCAAATAGGTTGGACTGGCGAAGGTGGAACGATTATTCTGAAAACGACAACTGGCGGAACTACATGGTTTCCACAAACCACGGCAAACATTGGCGGCTTAGATAAAATAATAATTCAAAATAGCCAAAGGGCTTGGCTTTATGGAACGTACGCCAGCGCGGTAACAACAAGTGGCGGTTATCCCTGGAGTCTTCATTCGGGAATATTACCGGTGTTTTGGCTAAACCCGGATACAGGGTGGGCAAAGGGGCAAGAACTGTACAGAACATTCGATGGTGGACAATCTTGGGATGTTGTAGGTGGGGGGTATGTTTATGTTTTTTTTGTAAATGCGAATACAGGTTGGACAAGAAGTGTTACAAGCATTTCGAAAACTACAGACGGTGGTTTTACCTGGCAACCAGATTTACAGACTGGCTCGGTGGCTTGGCTTACAGATATGCATTTTACAGATACTAATCATGGGTGGGCTGTCGGGTTAAATGGTACTCTTATTCATTATGGGTACAATATGCCAATGCCTTCCGATAATGATACTGTCGCAATCAGTATAAATCCTGATTGGAATATGATTTCCCTCCCTCTCCGAATGAATAGCACACTTAAAGATTCTGTTTATCCGTCATCGGAATCATTTGCATATTTTTATAACAAGGGTTATGCTATAGAAGAAACATTGAAGCTGGGAAGCGGTTACTGGCTGAAATTCCAATCTCAACAATTACCGGAACTGAAAGGTGAACCGCTTCATTGTCTCTCTTTCGATGTTCAAAAAGGATGGAATATGATTGGCTCAATTTCCAATCCGGTTCCAGTTTCATCTATTACAAGCATGCCTGCGGGTATAAGTGTCTCCCCCTTTTATGAATACAATGGAACAGAAGGGTACCGAATGACTGATACCATCAAACCGGGATACGGCTATTGGGTCAAAGTTAGCCAAGATTGTAGATTCACATTTGCAGATTCAACAATTTTTGTTCCTAACGGAAATATCCTCATTGACAGGACAATTGCTGAATTACCGCCCTCTCCGCCTGAAAGTGAAACCTCAAATCTCAGATCTCAAATCCCAAATCAATTTAGTCTTGGACAAAATTACCCCAATCCTTTTAATCCATCAACTGTTATCCGTTATCAGTTACCCGTTAATAGTTATGTAACTCTGATGATATATGATATTCTTGGTAGAGAAATCGTAACCCTCGTTGATGGCATGCAAGATGCAGGATACAAGTCTGTGAATTTCGAAGCAACAAACTATGCAAGCGGAATCTATCTTTATAAGATTGTTACTGATAAGTATATTGACGTGAAAAAGTGTCTTTACGTACGATAGAATATCGTATGGGTTGAATAAGAAAATCCAACAAATGTAATCCAGAATTTCCACCTATAAGAAAGGACAATAACCATGAAAAATATGTTAGCATTTACTTTTATCATCCTGATGCTATGTTCTTCTATGTTATATGCACAACAATCTGTTGTTTCCGAGGAACTGAGAAGTGCAATGGTAAACGCTTCAGAAGCAGAAATGATCGAGGTGCTTATATTTTTTAAAGACACAAAAACTTTCACTCCTCAAGAAAAATCAATTGCTGTAACAGAATCCTTGTCATCGTGGCTAACTTACCACGCCCGCGCATTAAAAGAATTCGGAAACAGTAAAAGTGCTAATGCGAGAGCAATCGTCTCGTCAGCAGAAAGAAATGGGAAAGCGAAGCTTGTCAACGATTTGTGGGTAGCAAATGCGATCAGCTGCCGTGCAACCAAAGATATCATTGCATTACTTGCACATTTACCTGATGTAAAGAAAATAAAACTGGATAAAATTTTAAAAGTTGGATCATCAAGTTCATATTCAAACAATGCAGTTAGTGAGAAAGGTAAAAAGTTTTTAGGAAATTCAGTCTCAGTTCCAGAATGGGGTGTTGACTCGATTAAGGCACCTTTGGTGTGGAATATGGGTTACAACGGACAAAACGTGCTTATAGCTGTACTTGATGATGGATTCAATTATAATCATCCCGATCTCAAAGACCATATGTGGAATGGTAGTAACTTTACATATGATGGTCAACAATTACTTTATCATGGATGGGATGTTGTAAACAAAGCGTATGACCCACCTGATAATAATCCAATAGATGGTGGTGGTCATGGTACTCGAACTGCAGGTATCATTGTTGGAGATGGAACGCGTGGAAAACAAACAGGTGTTGCTCCTGGTGCAAAACTCCTCCTTATTCGAGTTTGGGAAAATATTGGAACATTACAAACACAAGAAAGTTGGTTTTTGGATGGGATTCAATGGTTTTTCAACATGAAACTTCAAAATCCAACATTCATTTATCCCGATATGATTAATATATCTGGTGGGATTGAATTTGGCGAGAAACCAGATTATGAAATATGGCGGGACCTATGTTACCAAGTATATAATGCAGGTGTGCTCATCGTTTCAGCAGCAGGGAATTTGGGAACATATGCAGCAACTTCCCTTGGATGTATAGACTCCGGCAATCAAGAAACGCTTTCATGTCCATTTAGTAGCATGATTGGAGCTCCTTGTGGAAGAGGTATTCCTTATAATATTGAAGTACCGGCTATAATCCCATCACCATGGATTCACCCGAACCAACTTCCTCCATTACAGACTGGGGCTGATGATGCAGGTAAAAATTCGGTCCTCGCTGTTGGTGCCATTGGCCAATCGAATATTATTGAAAATTATTCAGCTCGCGGTCCGGCGAGATGGGGGGATATTCAAAGTCTCTATTCTTGTCAAGAACCTATTGCTTCAAAATATTGGGATTATCCGTATTCTCCA
>JACPVN010000149.1 GCA_016191715.1 Ignavibacteriota bacterium
ACGGTTTACCATTCTTATTTCAACAACCGTACGCACGAATCGAACACTGTATCAACATATAGATACTGCATACAATTGTTGGGGCAAGTCGGTGCGTAAAAACAATCGCAGTCGAAATCCGGTTCAAGGATTTCACCGCGACCGTACAACTCAAACTCGTGCTTGTTGAAAATATTATTGAACAACACCATCTTCTTTTGGAAACCGATAGCAAGGTGCATACCCATCGTTACAGCGGTGACAATCAAATCGCATTGCTTGATTTCATCCATGAACTTCGTCAAAGGAAAATGACCGAAATATAACGCTCCGCTTGATTTTTGCAAGCGAAGATTTTTCTCATGCTCTTGCTCGCCGCCGAGAAAAAGTGGAATATATCCTGTTTTCTTCAATCGTTTTGCAAGAGTAATCCAGTTTTCATCAGCCCAGAGACGCGAAGTCCATCTTCCGCCGCATCCGGTGTTCAGTCCGACGATTTGTTTCTTTGCCGGAAGTTTCCACTCGAGTGCAGGAACATCAGGCATGATATACTCTTCATCGCTAAACTTGAAACCGCAAATCTCAAAAATTTCTTCCTGATAACATTTCGTGTTCGCCTGACTTACATCATCAAACACACCCGTGAGATATTTATACTCTGCCGCTTTGTTGATGGGAATACATTTTCCGTTTTTGAATGTGTATCCTTTTATGATGCGGGCGTTGAGCAGTGAACAGAGAGCGCTGGCTTCGCGGTCTTTATCGAGATTATACACAATATCGAACGGCGTTGCCTGAAGGATGGCAAGAGTTTGCGGTGTGAAGGTGAGGATAACATCAACCGTTTTCGGAATAACATCGGGAGAATACGTGAGCCACCAGATTTCGGCGTCCGGTTCGACATGCTTGAGTTTATGGAGCAACGGCGTCGTACGAATGACGTCGCCGATTGCTCCTAACTTTATGATAAGAATTCGCTTTCCGACTTTATCGTAGTACTTGCACGAGTTTCCTTTTGCATCAACACAATGAACACCATGTTGTTTGTGCGGTTTACACGGAACGTCTCCGCGAAAATGACGGCAATCCCGTTTCAATTCTGAATACAGAATCTTCTTCATCAGAAGTTATTTCCAAAATTCACTGATAGAATATTCGTCATCACCTTCAAGACGGGTTTTGGCAATCATCTCACCGAGTAAGCCGAGCGAGATAAACTGCACACCGACGATTATCATCATCACACCGGCAAGAAAGAGTGGGCGATTACTCAAGGCCGTTCTTCCCGCAAACCATTCAAACACCAAATACAAACAGGTCAAAAACCCGGCGAGCGAAGAAACCGAACCCCAGAATCCGAACAAATGCAACGGACGTTGGATGTATCGCGTCGTGAACAATACCGTCAATAAATCGAGAAATCCTTTCCAGAATCTTCCCATCCCGAACTTGGTTTTTCCGTATTTACGCGGCGAGTGTTTCACCTGAATTTCACCGACCTTGAATCCCTGCCAGTGTGCAAGCACGGGAATATACCGATGAAGTTCGCCATACACTTTCACCGACTTCACAACTTCTTTCCGGTACGCTTTCAATCCGCAATTGAAATCATGCAGTTTGATATTCGTCATCAGTGAAGTGACGAAATTAAAAAACTTTGAAGGAATGGTTTTCGAAATCGGGTCTTTCCGTTTTCGCTTCCAGCCGGAAACCAAATCAAATCCTTTTTTCAATTCATTGATGAGATTCGGAATTTCTGCCGGGTCGTCCTGCAAATCGGAATCCATTGTTACAACATAGTCGCCTTTTGCATGTTTGAAGCCGGCGGCAAGTGCGGCTGACTTTCCAAAATTTCTCCTGAAACGAATTATCTTGACCCGACGGTCTCTGTTTCGCAATTCATGAAGCACGCGGAGCGAACCGTCTGTACTTCCGTCATCTACAAAAATAATTTCGTAACCGCCCCTTGAAAGTGCATCCCGTAACTTGTTGTATAATTCCCGAAGAGATTGCTCTTCGTTCAATAATGGAATAATGACACTTAGTTCTGTTTGCCCGCCATGTTGCTGCCTCTCATCTTGTATTCGTTCTTCCTGCCTCTCTTCACGATGTCGTTCTTCTCTTGGTTCCCGTTCATTCGATGGTCGCCCGTTTCTCATTGGTCTTCGATTATCTCTCCCCCTATCCCCTTGATTCCTCCGTTCTCTGAATCTCCGGTCCTGACTCTGTGGTCTCGGTTCCCGTTGCTCTCCGCCAGATTCCCGATTGTTGTTATTTGATTGTAATTCTTGATTTTGTTCGTTCATTGAACTCCTAATTTGTTACATGTGAGTCCAATAATACAATAAATTTCGCTTAGAATCAAAGCACCACCGAATGATAGATTTGACATATTCCAAATGATTTCTTAGTTTCAAGTAATGAGTCGAATCTACATAGTATTCTCTGAGCATATTCGAAGTCGAATACAATCTGTTTTCAATATGATTTTGTCATGGAATACACTTTTTAGAGCAGTCTCAGTAATCCAAGTCCTCTACTACTATTTATCTTTAGGAATTTCACATGCGAGTATCTCGACTTAAAGTTTCATTTATTATTTTTTGTTTGATAACACTGCCAACATTTGTTCTTGCTCAGAAAACCTGGCTCGAACAATATTCAATTGATAAAGCAAATCAGTGGCAAAAAAACAGACTCATTGCAGAATCCATCGCAACAAAATTAAACATGCCGATTCGGCTTGAATATGAAGATGGAACGACGATGGAATTGCAACGGTTTGAAAATACCAGACCGGTATATTACATTACCGATAATATTCGATCTGCAAAAACTATTTCCACAAACAAAGTGTGGCCCGGTGGAAGTACAGGATATGCTCTGACCGGCTCTACCGAAACCTTGGGTGAATGGGATGGCGGAGGAGTTCGAACAACTCATCAGGAATTTGGCGGGCGCGTTATTCAATCTCAGGGGACATCAAACCAACATTCAACGCACGTTGCCGGAACTATCATGGCTGCCGGTCTTGATACCAATGCAAAAGGAATGGCATATCAGGCACTCCTGAAAGAGTATGATTGGAACAACGATGAATCTGAAATGGCTGCCGCCGCGAATGCCGGATTGAGAATATCGAACCATTCGTATGGTACTATCAATGGTTGGTATTTTGATTATTTTAATGACGCGAAGTGGGCTTGGTTTGGGGACACAACTATTAGCAATGACGAAGATTATTCATTTGGTTATTATGATGCTGATGCACAATCATGGGATAACATTTCCTATAATGCACCATACTACTTAATCGTGAACTCTGCAGGAAACGACCGTGGAGATGGACCAGGTTCAAGTGTTCAACATTGGGTAAATGTCAATGGGAACTGGTCGCTTGTTACCAGGTATCGTCCTTATGATGGAGGACCAAATGGAAAGTATGATTGTATCAGCGGAACAAGTCTTGCGAAAAATGTTTTAAGCGTCGGGTCAATTAAAGATTTGACAAGCGGTTATACAACACCGCCGTTTGTTCAAATGGAATCATATAGCGGATGGGGACCAACAGATGACGGGAGAATCAAACCCGATATCGTTGCAAACGGGCAATCTGTGTATTCTGCTTCGAACTCCAGCAATACTGTGTATGCAAATCTTTCGGGTACTTCGATGGCTTCTCCCGCAGTAACAGGTTCTATCGGGCTGCTTCTTGAACAACAACGACGTATGCACGGAACTACTCCTCTTCTTTCCTCCACACTGAAAGCAATTGTCATTAACTCGGCTGACGAAGCCGGTCCTAATCCCGGCCCCGATTATGAATATGGTTGGGGATTATTAAATACTCCGCGCTCAGTTCAAACGATGAAACTCGATTCCATTGATGGTTACGAATCGCATATTCTCGAACGAATGCTTTACGAAGATTCAGTAATAACGATTCAAGTCGCTTCAAATGGAACAAGCCCGCTCCGTGCTACAATTTGTTGGACCGACCCGTCGTCATCACCGCTCGCACCATCGCTTGATAATCCAATCACCATGCTGAAAAATGATATTGACCTGAGAATCACGAAAAATACTTCCGGTTCCGTTTCTTATCCATGGATACTTGATGGCGCGAATCCGACAACTGCTGCGACAGTTGGAGACAACATCAGAGATAATGTGGAACAAATCTATATTGCATCACCGTCGAAAGGGCTTTATACTCTGACCATCAATCATAAAGGTGTGCTGACAAATGATTCTCAGAGAGTCTCGATTGTTGTCACCGGCAATTCTCACATCGGTCCTTTTGCTTACTTCCAATCAGACACGGTAACCGTTTCAATTCTCCCGAACGATTCTTCAATCGTAACGTATCGGCTCTACAACAATGGTGATGATACACTGGAGTACAGCGCGAACGTTGTCACAACTTCATGGTTAACACTCTCGAATGAAAACAATGGAATTATCTCTGATGATTCTGAATTCATTCAACTCAATGTTAATACGATGAACTTGAGCCAGTGGAGTACATACAATAGTTCGTTCACTATTACCACAAACGACCCGACACAGCCGACAAAAAATGTTTACGTTGTTTTAACCACATTGGGTCCTCTCATCTCTGCACCCCCCTCCTCAATTGTCATTGAAGCAGAAACGACAGAAGTAAAATTTGATACTCTTACACTCTCGAATAATGGATATTCTGATTTGAATTATCTCATTACTTCCAATTCTTCTTTGATGAAAAACAACGGGGCAACATTTCCATCGTGGCTGACGTTAAGTTCTGATAACGGAACCCTTACACCGAATGAATCACTCGATGTAATTCTGACCTTTGACGCTACTGCTCAGGCAATTGGAAATTATTCGACGACACTTTCTTTTTCAAGTAATGATTCATTAACCGGAACGCGAACAACTACGCTCGATTTTCACGTCGCAACAAGGAGAACGCTTTCCTTCGCTGTCGGAACGAGGTGGAATATTGTTTCCCTCCCCCTTACCACATTCACCTTCTCCAAGACCGCACTTTTCCCATCGGCGTCATCAGAGGCATTTTTGTATAATGCAGGA
>JACPVN010000141.1 GCA_016191715.1 Ignavibacteriota bacterium
AATCATAATATTCTCTTCTTCGACTTACGTTTCCATTTTGACTATAACGCTTTTATCATTATTATGCTACAACCTTATTCAGATATTTTCATTAAACTATTCCGGAAAAATATAGATGGCTGATGTTTATAACAGACTGCGACACTGTGATAAATCTCTAATTTTACAAATTGAATGAAGTTTATCAGGCTTTTTTAAAAATGAATAAACCTAAAATATTTTTTCTCCGATTGAAAACACTGAGAGCAAACTTGTTATTTCGGTTTCTCTCAATTTGTGGTCCTGTATTTTTCCTTTCCTCTGTAGGAGTGTCTCAAATTCTCCCATTCAAAACTTACTCCGTGAAGGACGGACTTCTCTCGAACGATATTGAAGCAATTTCTCAGGATACAAGGGGATACATCTGGTTTGGCACATCTGATGGAATAAGTGTTTTTGATGGCAGGTCGTTTATCAATTATACAACCAATGAAGGACTGCCACACAATTTCATAATGCAGATTCTCCCTGACAAGATGGTTCAAGAAACAATGTGGATTTTGGCAGGCGGAATCGTTTCTAAATTCTTTCATGGACGTTTTACAACCATTAAGTTGAATAGTTCAGTCATTTCACTCTATCAGGATAATCAGGGAAGGATTTGGTGTGCAACGGATTCAGGCGCGGTCATTCTTGACGGCGATTCGATAACAACGTTTCAACCTCCCTTTCTTTCGCGAGGATACAAGGAAATGGTAGAGATAGGTGACAGCACAATTTGGTTTGCATTAGACCGCTCACTGATTTATTATTCAAAAATACATAATACGTTCAAATCGGTTAACATCTCAAGCGCATACTATGAAACATTTCACTCAATGAAAAAAGATGATGAAAATAATCTTTGGGTGACAAAAGGTTGGGGAGGGATTCTTCAGATTCGAGACACAACTATTATCAGTGAGCGTGAAGGATATACTGATAAGGAATTCGAACAATTCGGTTCAAATCTTTATGATGTTCAGGGAGAACGTGTTTGGACATTCGGGTATAATGGCATCACGGGTATGTTAAAATCGAAGCTCGCTACAAGTCCTGCCCTTAATTATTCAATAGTAAATGGATTACAGGAAAATACAATCCGTTCAGGATTTATGGATAGAGAAGAAAATCTGTGGATAGGTGGGCGCGACAAAGGTGTAGCAAAACTTTCCCGATGGAACATTCTCCGTTTTCCGCTTGGCTCTGTTTGGTTCGTCCATCATCATCAATTCGCAGTTGCGGATTCCAACAATCATCTTTGGGTCATCGCCAATGAAAAATTGACTGAGATTTGGAAAGACCGGCTTGGTGTATGGCACACATTCGTTCATGAAATACCAAGAGCAGATTCACTTATCTTACCTGATGTTGGAGGCAGTCGGGTATTTAATTCCTTGTTCTATGATTCCAAAGGAAAACTTTGGCTCTCCTCAATTCGGTGCCCGGGTTCAGTAGAATGTTATGATATTTTCACCGACTCATCGTTGAATGGCGATGAACCATCACAATTACAACTTGTAAAAACTGTATGGGTTGGAAAAGAATTTGCAAATGCGCAAATGAGAATTTTTTGTTTCATCGTTGACAAGAAAGATGCCCTCTGGGTGAGTATCGCAAATGGAGGAATAGCCCATTACGACACAAAAGACAAATCAAAATTTATCAAGTTATACGACGAACCTGAACTCAAGAACTACATTCGAACGCTCTTCGAGGACAAAGAGGGAAATATTTGGGCTGGAAGTTTTAATACCGGGTTGTTCAAACTCACCGCAGAAAATATCCCATCAGGAACGTTTCAACAGTTAACAACGAGCGACGGTTTACCGGACGATGCAATCAGGGAAATACAACAAGACCGCTACGGGAGAATTATGATCGGCACTTCGAACGGCGGATTTGCAACGCTGGAAGATAATTCCATAAAAATATTCACTTCTAAGAATGGTTTACCAAGTAACAAAATTTTTTCAATAACGGAAGATTCACTCGGCAAACTTTGGCTTGCTACTTCGGTTGGAATGGTCTATGAAGATACACCCGGTTCAAAACATTTCTTAAAACGACAACCGTTTATCGGTTCGAGTGCATTAAGTTGTGGCACAACAAAGAGTGGACTTCTTTGGTTTGTTACCGCGACAGACCTTATTGTTTACGATTACTTGAATGAAACTACCGATACAACTTCTCCACAGGTACACATTACAAATGTGAAAGTAAACGGTACTTCACAGGAGTTGATTGGTTCAATGGAATTTCCGCACGACAAGAATAATCTCGAAATCAGTTTCATCGGCATCAGTTTCAAAGATGAAAACGCCATACGCTATAAGTATCGTTTTCTTCATCAAGATAATGGCTGGCATGAGCCGACATACAATAATTCCATTTCCATCGGACATCTTGTTCCCGGTTCATACATTTTTCAAGTAAAAGCAATCAGTGTCAGTGGAATTGAAAGCACAACATCTGCAATAGTTTCATTCACCATACTCCCGCCATTCTGGCAACGTTGGTGGTTTTATGGAAGTATGATTGCTGGAATTGCGTTGATGATTTGGACTATGTACCGTTTGAAAATAAACAGGATGCGGAGAGAACAACTGGCGAGTCAGGAGTTTTCCCGCCAACTTATCGAATCGCAAGAAGCGGAACGACGGCGTGTTGCAGGCGAACTCCACGACGGTCTTGGTCAGGAACTCATCATGATTATGAATCGCTCGCTGTTAGCTCTCAAAGCTCAGACAATGGAAAAAGCGAAAGAACAATTGGACGAAATCTCTCAAACAACTTCTCGCGCAATTGAGGATGTTCGGGGAATTGCCTATGACCTCAGCCCGTATCACCTCGAACAACTCGGCTTGACCGATTCAATACGGACGATGGTTGAAAAAATGGCAGGGCTTTCGGTCATTCAATTTTCAATTGATATTGACCCTGTTGATTCATTGTTCACAAAAAATCTGGAAATAAATGTCTATCGGATTGTTCAGGAATGTGTAAACAATATCATCAAACATTCACAAGCAACAGAAGCGGATATTTTTATCAAGAATCAACAGCAGAAACTTGAAATTTTTGCACGGGATAATGGAAGAGGATTTGAAGTCTTATCGAACAATAACGAGATTGGGAAACAAAAAGGATTCGGACTTGCGAGCCTTTCCAAACGTGTCAAAATTATGAATGGTACACTCTCAATCGTTTCGTCAACCGGCAAGGGAACTTCTGTCAAAATCATTATTCCTCAACCTCATTCAAATTCCTCACAGTCAATATAAAAATTATGAACAAGAATGAACCTATCACTATTTTCATTGCAGACGACCATCCGGTTTTTCGTAAAGGTCTTCGGGATATTATTACAGAAGAAAAATCGTTTGTGGTTGTTGGAGAAACAGGAGATGGCAGTCAGGTACTCAAACTTGTCCATCAGTTACGACCGACAGTTCTCCTGTTAGACATTAACATGCCCGGAACAAACGGACTTGAGATTGCGGAAACTCTCCACGATGAAAACGACACTATCAGAATTATTATATTGACGATGCACAACGAAGAACGATTATTCAACAAAGCAATGGATATCGGAGTATCAGGATATATATTAAAAGAATCTGCTGTGAATGATATTTTGGAGGGAATCAAAGCGGCGATTCAGGACGAATATTATATCAGCCCTACTATCTCAAAGTATCTGTTGAACAGGAGAACAAAAGCGGAAGCGGCAATCAACAAACATCCTGAACTCGACTCTCTTACTCCGAACGAACGAAAAATTCTCAAACTCATATCAAAAAATAAAACAAGTCCTGAAATTGCAGACCGCATGTTCATCAGCATCAGAACAGTCGAAAACCACCGGATGAATATTTGCAACAAGTTGAACATCCACGGCAGTAATGCTCTCATCAAGTTTGCAATCGATAATCGTTCAAACTTGTAGGTCATCAGACTTCTTCAAATCAATCAATCGTCATTGATCATTCGTCAATGACGCATTGATTCAATTTACTTTCCATCCAAATACTTTCTCTCAAATATTGAGACGAATTAACGCCCACTATTTTTATTATTCACTAATCAACTAATCACCAATGAACCAATCACCCAAATAAATGAGTACTCTTACTTAGCATCAAATAAGTACCTCCCTCTATTTCCTTCTCTTTTCTTTTCTGTTATACTTCGCACGCTGAAACAATGACTTTGATTGATAAAAGATAAACATGACTGTAATGATTGTAGATGACAACGCATCCGTCCGCAGTATGATACGCACACTGCTTCACACTACGGTTGATTCATTCTGCGAGTGTAGCGATGGAAGCGAAGCGTTGAAATCGTATGAACAGTATCATCCCGACTGGGTACTCATGGATATCATGATGAAACGCGTAGACGGGTTTCAAGCAACGAAGGAAATTCTCTCCGAATTCCCCAATGCGAAGATTATTATGATTACCCAACACAACGACCCGAAGTTAAAACAAAAAGCGCAGACCATCGGTGCTACGGAGTTTGTGCTGAAAGAACATCTGCTCGACATCGAACACATTATACATCGTAAACCAATTAAATGAATCATTCACTCCGAATATAGGTTTTTTAAAATACTTGTATTTCACTTCAACTCATTAAACAACAATAACCTTTAAGGAAATTTTTATGAAACATATTCTACTCATTCTTTTTGTTCTCTTACCATGGACATTGGGTTTTGTGGTAGCACAAACCTTACATGATAATGTCTGGGTGACGAACGGTCCGGTGAATTCAATCGCCCATTCTGATCATTCAATTTATCTGGGAGGATATTTTACAGAAGTAGGACCCGCCACCGGTTCATTTGTCTCGGTGAATGCTGTTACCGGCTCAAGAGACACGGATTTTCCCAAAGTGATTGGTACTGTAACAACAACTGTTTCCGACGGACTCGGTGGTTGGTATATCGGCGGTTATTTTACACGAGTGGGAAATTATGCGCGGACAAATCTTGCTCACATAAAAGCAGATAAAACCGTTGACGAGGATTTTAATATTTCATTTTCCGGGTATAGTTATATTTATGCACTTGCAGTGTCACAAACTACGCTTTATGTTGGCGGATATTTTACTTCCATTGGCGGAGTGAGTCGTTCTCATCTTGCCTCCATTGATTTGACGCTTGGAACCGTGACATCGTGGGAGCCCAACCCTAATAGTCAGGTATTATCGTTGTTAGTTGATGGTGTATATAGTCGTCTTTATGTCGGGGGATATTTTATTACGATTAGCGGCTCAACAAGAAACCGTTTTGCATCATACAACATTTGGGATGGTAGTTTGAATTCAATCAATCCCAATTTGAACTCCGCCGTATTTGCAATGGCATTATCCGTAACAGGTGAT
>JACPVN010000142.1 GCA_016191715.1 Ignavibacteriota bacterium
GTCTGGGCGAGGTCCGAGAAGGAAGTAAGGAAAGCTCGGTAACGATAGTTTACACATCAGCGGAATTGAAAGGTAGTCAAGACGGAAAGATGTTTCTTTTGCCTCAGCTCCACTCATGTTAATAAAATCACCCCTACCTTTTTGGACATATTCTATCTGTGTAATGAACGTAAAGAAAGATGCACTACTTGACCATTCTATAAATACACCAGCATTGAATCCGATCCTCATTATTCCGCTGTTAAATAAATTATTGCTTTCAAAATTTTGGTTTGCTAATGTTAAGGCACCTTTAATCCCATAGTTCTTTACTAAGTTGTTGCGAGTGATTTTAGGGTTGGAAATTATGGTTGATTCAGCTCGCGCTGAATTTTCTTCTACCTCCGATGGAGAAAATTTTTCGCTTGACTTGTTCATCACTAAATCAAGGCGTAAGGTCTCTTCCTCTTTGATTGTTACCATTTGTCTCATATCCAAAAATCCTTTCTTACGCGATTTCAACTCATATTCACCAACTAACTGTTTTATAGCGAGTGGAGCATTACCAATAGAAATTCCATTTAAAAATATTTCGGCATCTCCAGCATCAAAAGGTTCAATCTTAATAAAGAGATTTCCATATTTTCCTTCCGGTTCTAATTTATGTGTTACACTCTCGCCAATGCGGAGAAAAATATCTTGCTCGGCGGGTGTATATGGTCCCTGCCGTTCAGCACGTAACTTGTAATTGCCGGGGAGTAACCTCAATTTTAGTTTGTCCGTCCCTTTCTTTTCACCGTCCACAAAGATGTCGCTTTTTGGTGCAAAGACAATCAACTCAGCAAAATTTTTCGTTAACTGTAGTTGTCGTGTTGTGGTAGCGCCATCGCTAATTGTTATTTCTCCTTCATCGCTGTTGTAAAATTCTTTCACAACTTTCAGGAGATACCTGCCCGAGGAAAGTTTTGTATCCTTGTATGGGGTACTTCCAACCCGTTTCCCGTCGAGAAAGAGTTCTGCGCTATCTTCCGGCGAAGAACTTACTTCCAACGTTCCAAATGCGGGTTTCAATATTACGTGCATCGTTGTATCTCCGCCGTCGGTAATTTCTATTTCCTGCTCGAACGGATGATATAACTCCGCTTTAATTTGAATGAAATGTCTTCCGCTTTCCAATTGCTTTTTAGTGAGCGGTGCGCTTCCTATTAGTGTCCCATCGAGCGAATGCTGTTTCCTTCCGCATCGCAACGGAGCGTGAGATACCCGAATCGCGGCTTCAACGAGCGTGCAATGCTGATGGTTTTCCCCTCCTCAATCGTGAATGTGGAAACATCGGGATAATACAACGGTTTTCTGATTTCCAATTGATACGTTCCTTTGTCGAGTTCCGTTTGGAGCGGCGTTGTGCCGACTTTCTGTCCGTTAATCAGGACTTCACATTCTTTCGGGTCGGAGGTCAGCCGGAGAAATCCGGGAAGCGCAAGCCGTGTCTCTGTGTGTGAAGTTCCCGGTTTCATATCTACCGTCAGGTTTTTCGGCTCATCCGCCTGCACTTCGAGGGTTTGGTTTTGAAATCCGTTCTTGAAAAAATAAAAGGCGTAGTTCCCTTTCTCCAGTTTGTACGAAATTCGTTTGCCCTGAGACATGACAGGAGTAAAATCTCCGAACGAAGAAAATACTGAATCCTCGTTTACATCAAATAAAATTTCTATCAGATTTTCATTCCCGGGGAGAAGCGGTGACTTTGCGGAGATGGCTAATTCGTAACTTCGTTTCGCTGAAAAACTTTCCGGACCGACTTCCAATCTCTGAAATCCTTCAGCATCAATCTTGAGAATGTGTGTTCCTGCCGGCAACCAAAGTTCCCACGTTCCGGAAGAAATCGGATTTATCTTGTCAATTCGCCGGTTGCTATCGAACCGGAGTTTCGGAATCTGAGAATTAACCCGGACGTACACCTTATCCGCTTCCGGATTAATTTTCATGGTTTCGTACAATGAGTCCACCTTCATTTGGCGGTTGAGTTGTTGTGCCTCCGTGTATATAGCAACACAGAGAATCAATAGCATAATAGGAAAAACTTTTCTCATTCCTTTTTCAAATTAAGGTTCTAATTGTTTTACGTAACGAAAACCAAGATTACTAAATCGGTCACCGGGACTTGCGCCATTCCGTTGTGTAACTCTACAAAATGTACTCGATAGCTCCCATGAACCACCTCGAACAATTCTGGTAGGATAACCATTCTGTTGCGTATCCCATGAATTTCCATCCGTTGGTGCTCCAGTATAACTTGTATGATACCAATCAGAGCACCATTCCCACACATTCCCGCTCATGTCAAAAATACCTAATTGATTTGCTTTTTTTGTTCCCTTCCTATGGGTCGAACCATCAGAATTATTATTGTACCACGCTACCTCCTCTATAGTGTTACTCCCACTATACGTATAATTATCCATATTGTGAATCCCCCCTTTTGCTGCATATTCCCACTCAGATTCCGTAGGTAACCTGTAAGAATTAGTTCCCATCATCAAATTTAAGTAACTGATCCAGGTGATAACGTCAGTCCAACTTACCTTTTCAACCGGTAATGCACTACTTCCAAAATAACTAGGTGACGAACTGAGTGTGGTACCACCGTTGAGTTTTTTCCAATCTACAACTTGTTTCCATTCATTTTGTGTTACTTCGTTTCTCCCGATATAAAAACTTTTGATCGTTAAATTATGAACGGGTTGTTCATCAGATGAACCAGTATTATTCCCCATTTGAAAAGTTCCACCTTGAACATAAATCAATTCTCCGAATAACAACATAGCTCGAGTTGCATTCGCAATTGTTGAATAAATACTTGTGTTATGTACCGAAATAGCACGTATTCGGAAATAATAAATTGAAGAAGAGTCAAAGGTACCGCTTAAAGTTGCCGTCGTAATATTTAAATCAACAGTTTCAACAAGTGAAAAATGATTGGTATCATTAACACTTTGTTCAATTTCAAATATAGTCTCAAAGGCATTGTTATCATTCCATTCTAAAATCACAGTATTTGAAGTTATTGAAGCTACAAATAAAAAAGTAGGTGCAGGAAAAGATAATGCTGTTGAAACAACAGGAGTATAGGTACTAAAATTATTTAATGACTTCGCACGTATCCGAAAATAGTTCAAATCGTTTTGAAAATATATCCCTAAAATTTTTCTGTTTATTGCTGGAAAATCTACACTATCAACAACAACAAATTCGTTTGTTTGGTTAGTACTACGCTCAATAAATATTTTTTTTGTCAGGGTACTATTATTTTGCCATTGCAATACTGCCGTTGTCTCTGAACTTAACGCTACGGTAAGATTGGAAGGAGATGGAAAAGCGAGTGAAGTTGAAGTTACTAGAGAATAAGGACTGTAGTTGTTTAGCGACCTTGCACGGACTCGGAAATAATATATCGTTTCTGTATTAAATATACCGGTAATTTTTATTGTATTTATTTCAGAATTTCCGATAGGTGAAAAATGTGAACCTAAACCCTGCTCTATTTCATAATGTAATTTTGCGTTAGGATATTTTATATCCTTATTTGGGTCATCCCATTTAAGTACAACTGACGTATCTGCAAGAAACGCAACAGAGGTAATTGTTGGCGGCTTTAAGGGAACACCGGGGTCGATCGGGTTTTCAAATTCCCTCTCTTTACAACTCATCATCAAGAGGAGAAGGAGAAAGAATGGTGCAAGGGTTGTGTTTTTTTTCATTGTGCGCATGTTCATCCTACTATTTCCCACCGATTGGAGTATATCCGGCAAAGCGCTGAAACACTACAATTCCGTTTCCGGTCCAAACATCTCTTCTAAAAATTTTTCTTCATCAAGGTTGGATTGCCAAAGCCGATGCCGCTTCACCGATTCCATCCGTTTTGGTTTTGTTATCGAAAGGAATCTCCTTGTTTCAGCAGGACCTAATTTATCAATCAGTAGTGTTACTGCTTTTTCAAATAATTGTTCTTCCGGTAAGTATGTATGTATTTTCATAGTAAATTTTCCTGACTACAAAATTCTATGGGATTAAGTGAAATAATTTTTCCATTCTTCTTACTTTTTTTCAAGAGTGCATCATCTGTGCTGATAAAAACATCGGCAGTTTTTTCTGCTATTGCAAAATGTGCGGCATCTGCTACTTTTATGTGGAGCGTTCGAAGTTCCTTCGTCCGTTTTTTCATTGCAACTTTATCATACAGGTTTTTTTTTCCATATGTATTCAAAAATGTCATTATTTCTGTTCGTTCCTGATAATCTTCTATTTGAGAAAGTTCTTTGAAATGAACATCAGAAATAACCATTTCATAGTTGCCGCTTCGAATATTTTCCGTTATCAGCAATACCGCATCTGTTTCAAGGCGCAATCGTAATACATGTTGGTTATCAAACGGACGGCATAAAGCACAAACATCAATGTAAAGTTTTTTCATTGGTTTCATTCAAATGTACTCTTAATCATACAAATTCAAAAATAATTTGAAGTGTGCTATTCATAATCATTTCAACACTTCAATCCATATAATCTTCCTGCCATTGAACGTACTCATCTCTGCTTCCTGAGTTGTTTCCACATCAAGAAACCGGTGGTTCGTACAAAGAACAATTGCAAGTACTTCCTCATCGGAAATCACAACGCCATACAACCCTTCAAGCGAATCAAAATCGTCTCGGTTTCCTGTGATTATCTCTTTTCCTTTCACAAGAGTTTTCAACTCATTCAGAAACATTTTCAGGTCACCACGCGTGTCAAGAAGTTTCTGTAACGCGGCAGAGATAGTTTGTTCAACGATGTGGTTCGTTTGTAGCGGTTCTTCGAGTTGGTTTTTCTTTCCCGGAAGTTTGAAAAGGAGTGTCGAAGATATTGTTCTTCCTTGTTGCATGGAATCGGCAAATGCAAGAAGTTCGTCCAATTCCTCTTCATAGCGGTAATCAATCTCTGCTACAAGTTCCCGCTCACGCTGTTCTTTATCAACAAAGAAAAATGAAAGTTGTGTTTCACCGTTCACCACTTCACCGACACTTTGCCCGATGCCATCCATATATTCAAACCGGAGACGGGAAACCGGTTGCCCGCGAAACATTGCCCGATATTTCCATGTCATGGTTTCGTCCGTTACTTCCTTGAGAGGAACAAAAGAAATTCCGTGAACGATGGTTTCAATCTCACGCGGCGCCGTTTCTGTTACGAAAGAAAACACTCCGTTGATGGTACAACCAACCGTATCAGGATGAATGGATGCAAGAAGCCATGCACGGTAGTAGTGCTTCAATGCAGATTCAAGATTCAGACCTTGCGTTTTGGTGTTTGCAAGTTCATTCTTTGCCTGCTCAATGTATGACAGAATTTTTGTTCGTCGTTGGGCGAACAATTCCCGCACAACATCTTTCGAAACGGATTTCGTGACCTTGAATGTGCCTTCGGGAAATTTCGTTACTGTTTCTTTGACATCCCTGAGCATCAACGATGAGCGGGCAACAGTCTGTATTCTGAATGTATCCTGAAGATTCGCGTTTTCTTCCTGAACAATTCTCGTACTCGTTGACGAAACGAACACCTGAATTTGTTGGAGAAGATTATTCGTGGCAGACTCACGCGCTTTATCAACATCGCTGTGGATTCCAACCCCGACATAGAGTTCGCTCCGCAATTCCATTCCGGTTTGGGAAAAAAGCACAAGGCTGTTGGTTAACAACATCCAACCCACAACAAGAAAAGAAATAATGCGACTACCCATCATAAACAACAATGCACACGTTGCTAAGGTCAGTGTCTCGGTTCTCACTCGTTTTTTAGGAAGCAGAGACACGAACCTTAAACATTAGAAATAAAAAAGCGACAAGAAGTAACAATAAAACAGATTACTTCTCTTGTTCCTTTTTCCAATCCTCGAACTTCTTCACTTCATCATCAAGTTCTTTAAACACCTGAGTGGCACGGAAGCGTGTGTACATTTGCTCGTTCTTTTTTATTTTGTCGAGCATTGCTTCTTTCATTGCGCCAAGAGGTAGTTCCATCAGCACATACGAGCGCCATGAATCTTCAACCTGAGAAGCAGTTTGTTTTTTAACCTTAGAGCCGTTAAGTACATTTGCCGTAATCTGTTTGTTTGCAGAAGTAAATTGTTCCAGATACTGTGCATTTTCTGCTGTTCCCACTTCTTCACGAAACCGTTGTTCAATCGAATTTACCCGTACTTCAAGTTGACGAGCAATTTCTGCTCGACCGTCGTTAATTGCCTTGTCTATTGACATTTGCATATCAGTTGAAACGGCAGATTTACTTGAACGAAGAAAATCAGTATCATCGGTAGATTCGCCATACCAATCCGGAACCTCTCCGACTCCGGTTCCCGTCACGGTTGTTTGGGTACTTCCACACCCGATTAAGAACGCGCTAACAAAAATAGCAATGATGATAAAAATAAATGTACGCATGTATTCCTCACGTTAATAGTTTGAAGTTAGTTATTTAAGAAAGAAAAAATTACATCATATACCTTTGACTGCATACCGAAATAAGATAAAACACATTTTATGCTCGGCAAATGTACGAAAGAGAACTGTTAATATCAAGGAAAATTAAATCTTCTTTAAACGCCGAATTCTTCCAACTTTCTGACATGTTCACCCTTCGACTACGCACAGGGTACTGATTGTTATTCCAACGAATATGTAATCTCCCTTCTTGTATTTACCATCAAACTTTGGTAAGTTTGTACCGTTAATCCCTCACTCACTAATCTTCTGAAATCGAATTATTCATGAAACGCACATTACTCGTTACTATCATTCTCTTTTGTTCTTTCGTTATAAGTTCTGCACAGCAACTTGCACCGTTGGGGAAGTTACTTTCCCGGCATCTTCAATCAATAAAGGAAAGCGATGAGAATCTTGTCCTCATTACGTTCAAAGATAAAGGAACACAAAATCTTTCGACTACTTCGTCTCGCGCGCTTCTTTCTGAGAAAGCAATTGCCCGTCGCGCAAAGGTCCGTTCATTAAACAGTATTGTTGATGCACAGGATTTGCCGCTTGAACAATCGTATGTGGAAAATATCAAAGGAATGGTAACGCGGGTTCGTCACCAATTGAAATGGTTCAACGCGGTGAGTGCTGTTGCAACGAAACAGCAAATCGAATCGCTACGTGCATTGCCGTTTGTCCAAGAAGTGGAATTAGTCGGACGATGGAAAACCGACAAATCACTTGAAAAAGAAACCGATGAATTTATTCTTCCGCCGGAACAGGAATTGTTGGTTGATTCATTAAACTACGGAAACTCCTTTACACAAATTAATCAAATAAAAGTGAACGCGGTTCACAACCTTGGTATTTACGGACAAGGAATTGTTGTCGGTGTGTTCGATAACGGATTCCGTCTTCCCAATCATGAATCGTTTGCATCCATGAATATCATTGCAACGTATGATTTTGTTGACCATAAAAAAAGTGTCGTTCCGATTAACACAAGCACAGGTTTCGGAAGTCA
>JACPVN010000143.1 GCA_016191715.1 Ignavibacteriota bacterium
ATCCTGCTTTGGCAAGAGGTTCCTTTTCAACTTCTGCTTTACATTCCGGACAAACAAGATATTCACCACGCTTCGCTGTGTATTTGCTTGACATATAATAGTAACCGCACGTATCGCACCTAACATCCACCGGTTTATCCCACGAAGCAAAGTCGCAATCGGGATAGCGCGAACAACCATAGAACGCCCGTTTACGTTTGGTCTTTCGTTCGATGATGTCGCCTGTCGTACACTTCGGGCATTTGATTCCCAACCCGATTGGCTTGATATTTTTACAAGCCGGGTAGTTAGAACAACCGAGAAATGTTCCAAACTTACTCGACTTGACCAATAAATCACCGCCACAAAGGTCACATTTCAAACCGACAAGGTGAGGTAATGTCACCTGTTCGCCGGGCAATGGTTTCGCGTTTTTACACGTCGGGTAACCGGAACATGCCATGAAACGTCCGTTGCGTCCCCACTTTATCACCATGTGCTTTCCACACTTCTCACAAACTTCTTCCGTTTTTTCCTGTGTGGCTTTTTTCATTTCAGCAACTTTTAGGGTTGCTTTGTCTAACGACTTGCTGAAGGGCAAATAAAAATCGTCCAATACTTCCTTATACTCTTGCTTGCCATTAGCGATTGTGTCGAGTTCATCTTCCATCTTCGCTGTGAATTTCACATTGAAAATATCGGGGAACGTTGCAGTCAACATTTTATTAACACCCATACCAAGTTCGAGTGCGAATAATCTTCTCTCTTGTTGGTCAACATATTTTCTGTTGAGAATTGTTCCGACGATAGATGCATACGTGCTTGGTCTTCCGATTCGAAGCGATTCCAACATTTTCACTAAACTTGCTTCGGTGAAGCGTGGCGGTGGTTTTGTTTCATGGCGATGCAGTACTGCATCAAGCAATTTCGCATCCTGTCCTTTTGTCAAATTCTCCGGCAGAATTTCATCAATCATTTCAGCATCTTCATCATCCGGAACATCCGTCTCATCCCGACTGTCATCATACACTTGCAGGAAACCACGGAACAAATACTTCGATGCCGTTGCTTTGAATTGATACTTTCCACCTTCAATAATTACTGTCGTAGTTTCAATCACCGCCGCTTCCATCTGACACGCAACAAAACGATTCCAAATCAACTCATAGAGCCGGTACACATCTTTGTCCAAATATTTCCTGACAAAATTCGGTGTGTACTTCATCGAAGTCGGGCGGATTGCTTCGTGCGCATCCTGAGAAGCTTTCTTTTTATAAACATTCGCATGCGACGGTAAATATTCTTTGCCGTAATTGTTGAAGATATATTCCCGTACCTCACTCACAGCATCAGCGCTGATACGGGTTGAATCGGTACGCATGTACGTAATCAATCCAACTAATCCTTCTTCACCGAGCGCAATACCCTCATACAATTTTTGTGCGGCTTTCATCGTCTTCGACGCGGACATGCGAAGTTTTCGCGACGCTTCCTGTTGCATTGTACTCGTGATGAACGGCGGCAATGGATTTCGTTTCGATTCTCGCTTCTGATAATCGGCAATCTGATACGATTGCTTTGTAATATCTTCAAGATAATTCTGCGCCTCTTCTTCCGATGGAATGAATGTATATCTGTCTTTCGTTCCTTTGTGTTCAATCTCCAATAATGTTTCTTTTGCCGGAACAATTAAATCTCTTCCATCAATTCTGAAGAGTTTTGCATAGAACGGTTTTTTCTGACTCGTTACAAACTCTCCGATGATTGACCAGTACTCCTGCGCACGGAAGGCACGAATTTCTTCTTCACGTTCACAAATCAAACGAAGCGCAACCGATTGAACTCTGCCTGCCGATAATCCGAAGAAAAATGTTTTCCAAACAAGCGGACTGACTTTGTATCCCACAATCCTGTCCATAATTCGTCGTGCGCGTTGTGAGGCGACTAAATTTCCATTTACCTTTTCGGGATGCTTCATCGCCTCCGTCACGCCTTTTTGTGTTATTTCATGAAACAGCACACGGTAAATGGGTTTGCCGTTGCCACTTATCTCTTCGGCAATGTCGGCGGCGATTGCCTCACCTTCGCGGTCAGGGTCAGTTGCAAGATAGATTTTTTCCGATTTCTCAGCGGCGTCTTTCAACTTTTGAATGACTTCTTCTTTTCCCTCGATTGTTTGAAACGTAGGAACGTAGCCCGCCTCAATATCAACGCCGATTTTACTCTTCGGCAAATTTTTGATATGACCGACTGAGGCGTGAACAATATATTCTTTGCCCAAGTATTTATTTATCGTCTTCGCTTTCGAAGGCGATTCAACAATGATTAATGATTTTTCCATTTCCCTTTTTTGTACCGCTATTGAATTGTATCGTTGCCGCCGAGCATGATTTGCCCGCGGCGTTGGTCGAACGATTCTACACTTGTAAAAAGTATCGAACTGACAATTGATTGAATTTCGGGAGGCGTTAATTGCTCGTACCCGCTCAACATTGCCCGCTCTATCACCAACTCAAGTTCATGGTCCGAAAGAATATTCAACTCACGCAACTGTATCAGGTAACCATGTGCCTCCTGACTGAAAATAAATCGTTCAGCAGGATGAAGAATCCGAAACGAAGGAGGACGAAAATCCGGTTTTCGTTCGGCGATTTCGCGTTCCGGCTTGAGGCGTTCGTACAACCAACTAATCGCTGTACTGATTTCAGATTGCGTGTACCCTTTCCGCTCAAGCGCTTTGAAATCAATCTCGCCAATCGGCTTGTTTGATTTCCGCACTTCGTTTAATACAAAAATTAAAATCTCAACTATTTTTTCAT
Organism: Ignavibacteriota bacterium; assembly: GCA_016191715.1. Classification (GTDB taxonomy): domain Bacteria; phylum Bacteroidota; class Ignavibacteria; order UBA10030; family SZUA-254; genus FW602-bin19. The sequence goes on from JACPVN010000143.1 coordinate 2,799, forward strand.
GCATGGAAATATTCCAATCCTGACTTCCCTAAATAAAAATCTTCTTTCTTACTCATACGTCGTTTCCTGACGGGAGTGTTATCTTCGTATCCGAGTAAATGTAAA
>JACPVN010000165.1 GCA_016191715.1 Ignavibacteriota bacterium
TCAGGAGTTGCTTGGTTCGAAGCATTATAACAATTCTTCTGTGGAAATGACATGCTTTACTTGCCATACTGCACATAAAGCAACCATGAGTGGACACAACCTGAGGGACACATTAGAAGTGGACGGTGAAAAATTCGCGGCTGATAACGATAACAATACGTTATGCTTATCCTGTCATGCAACACTCGGTCCGTTTACGGATGTGAAGAAAGAATGGATACATGACCCGACTGCGAACAAAGATTCCATCGGTCCCGTCGTCAATCTTCACACAAAACATAATTTGTACGACCCTGAGAATGCGCTAAGTACAGGCGGAAGTGGCCGCTGTTCAAAATGCCACATGGCAAAAACCGCAACAACGGCAAAGGCGTATGATATTCATACTCACTCGTTTGCGGTGATTCCTCCCGGACAAACATTGAAGTATCAATCGGTTACAACGCCAACGCAGGGAATGTTGAACACCTGCGCGGCAAGTTGTCACCGGAACGGTGGTGGCGCAATTCCGAATTTCGGAATTACCGATGCAAGTCTGGCAAACTGGGCAGAAGGTACCGACCTTGCTCTCGCGGATACGCTCTGGCGATATTGGCAAGGTTGGGGTTGGACTGGTATTAAAGAAGTTCCCAATGTAGTCCCGATTGGATTTGGGCTTTCACAAAACTATCCGAACCCGTTCAATCCTTCAACAAGAATTGTCGTAGATTTGCCGAGACATGAAAAAACAACACTTGTTGTCTATAATATTATCGGTCAGGCAGTTGCGACGCTGATGGATGGCGAGTTTGATGCAGGCAGATATGAAGTAACGTGGACAGGACGTGACGACTTCGGTTTGCAAGCGCCGACAGGCGTTTATATGTACAAACTTGAAGCAGGAAAATATTCCAAGACATTCAAGATGCTCATGGTCAAATAACAGATTTATGTGTAAGTAACCGGACAAGGGTGAGTGTGGTACAGCGCTCACCCTTTGTCACTTTATATGGACACGAAACAGATAATAATGGCTGATTCAACAATTCAAAAAAGAAATTGTACTTGATGAGACGAACATTCTTTCAACTTTTCTTCCTCATTGGATTTCTCCTTGTAGGTTTTTCTCAAGAACCGTTCCATGGCGATGATGAGAAAATACTCATCAAAAACGAAATTGAACGTTACAAACATCGGTTCGTAACTCAACAAACAACTCTTGCCGATGAACGGTACGACGTAACGTACTACCAACTCAATATCATTGTTACAACATCTCCGCAATACATCAGCGGAAGCGTGTTGATGAAAGCGTTCGGCAAGCAAAACGGACTGACGACAATTACACTTGATTTGATGAACTCACTGACTGTTGATTCGGTAATCGTGGATTCGACAAATGTCGGCTTCACACAACAATCTTCTTCGTTCGATGTAACGCTTGACCGAACGTACAATTTTGACGAAGAATTGGAAGTGAAGATTTACTATCATGGAGTTCCGGGTAACAGCGGTTTCGGGAGTTTTGAATTTAGTTCACATCAGGGAACACCGTGGGTGTGGAGTTTGAGCGAACCGTACGGCGCAAAAGATTGGTGGCCCTGTAAAGACCATCCCGCCGATAAAGCGGACTCAGCGGATATTCTTGTCACCTGTGCTTCTCCATACAAAGTAGGTTCGAACGGAAAACTACTGAGTGTGGTTGATAACGGAAACGGAACTTCAACGCATCATTGGAAAGAATCGTATGCAATTTCAACCTATTTAATTTCTATAGCGATTACTAACTACGCGCAATTCTCGAACTGGTTTCATTACTCGCCGACCGATTCGATGGAAGTGTTGAACTATGTGTTGCCGGAACAACTTGCATCGGCTCAGGCAAATCTCCCGCGAACGGTTGACATGCTGGAAATCTATTCTGATTTGTTTGGATTATACCCATTCATCACGGAGAAGTATGGACACAGTCAATTTGGCTGGGGCGGCGGAATGGAACATCAGACAATGACATCGCTTGGCGGATTCAGCGAAGGACTTGTCGCCCATGAACTCGCGCATCAGTGGTTCGGCGACATGATTACGTGCAGGAATTGGCCCAACATCTGGCTGAACGAAGGATTTGCAACGTATCTGGAAGCGTTGTATTACGAACGACGTTATGGCGCTACCGCATATTGGGGAAGCATCACGGCAGAGATGAACAGCGCAAAAACAGCAGTCGGTTCGATTTATGTCCGGGATACAAACAACATTGGAAATTTGTTCAACGGTTCTCTTGTGTACGCAAAAGGTGCAACGGTACTTCACGTGCTGAGGCATGTCATCGGAGATACTGCGTTCTTTACTTCAATGTATAACTACGCGAACGACCCGAGATTCAAATACGGAACAGCAGTCACGGCAGATTTTCAATCCGTTTGCGAAACAGTTTCCGGAAAAGACCTCGATTATTTTTTCAATGAGTGGATCTACGGAGAGAAATATCCCAAGTATCTTTTCGGGTGGAGCGTTCAAGCAAATTCCGGTGGCTACGA
>JACPVN010000166.1 GCA_016191715.1 Ignavibacteriota bacterium
AAAGAAATTCACATCCACTTACCGGAAGGTTCGATTCCGAAAGACGGACCTTCTGCCGGAATTACAATGGCAATGGCGATTCTTTCTGCCGCATCGAACAAACCTGCGCGCAACGATATTGCAATGACCGGAGAAATTACTCTGCGTGGCAATGTTCTTGCCATCGGCGGTTTGAATGAAAAACTAATTGCCGCACAAAGAAATGGAATCAAAACTGTTCTGATACCGAAAGACAACGAAAAAGATTTGACGGAAATTCAGGAAAAAGTCAAACACGGATTAAAAATCATCGGTATCGAAAAAGTGGCTGATGCGATTCCGTATATCTTCGGCTCGAAGAAATAGATGAATCAATCGCACGAGTATTGGATGCAACAAGCATTGCGAGAAGCGGAGAATGCACTTTCACGCAACGAAGTTCCTGTTGGGGCGGTTGTGATATATGATGGTCTTATTATCGGAAAAGGTTCAAACCAAACCGAAATGTTACAAGACCCGACTGCTCATGCAGAGATTATCGCAATCACTGCGGCGGCGAGTTATCTGGGAAATAAATGGTTGGAGAATTGCACGCTCTACGTTACGCTCGAACCCTGTACAATGTGTGCCGGTGCTATTGTACTTGCTCGAATTCCGCTTCTCATTTTCGGCGCGTACGACCCAAAAGCCGGCGCGTGTTCCTCGCTTTATACAATCACCAACGACCCGCGATTAAATCATCGCGTTCCGACGAAAGGCGGAGTGTTTGAAGAAAAGTGTTCGGGGATTTTAAAAGAATTTTTTTTTAAGAAACGAGCAAATTAGTAAACAGGTGGATTCCACCTATAACGATTTACTCCGCCGCCTGAAGTCTCTCCGCTCTGTCGGCAATCGTCAACTGCTCGATGACGTCGTCTAACTTGCCGTCAATAATTTCGGAGAGATTGTAAAGCGTTAAACCGATGCGATGGTCGGTCATCCTGTTTTGGGGAAAGTTGTACGTGCGAATTTTATCGCTCCGGTCTCCGCTTTTGACCATCGAGCGGCGTTGAGCAGAAATCTCCGCTGTCTGTTCATTCAATTTTTTCTCGTACAACTTCGAGCGAAGCATCTTCATTGCAAGTTCACGGTTTTTCAACTGCGAGCGTTCCTGCTGACACGCCACAACAATGCCGCTTGTTTTATGTGTGATGCGGACTGCCGTCTCAACTTTGTTTACGTTCTGTCCCCCTTTTCCACCTGCCCGATATGTATCGAATTGCAAGTCAGCAGGATTGATATCCACTTCTACATCTTCCACTTCCGGCAGAACGGCAACAGTTGCGGCAGAAGTGTGAACTCTTCCCTGTGCTTCCGTTTCCGGGACGCGTTGAACTCGGTGAACACCGCTTTCAAATTTTAATGTACCGAAAGCATGTTTTCCGCGAATCGCAAAGACCACTTCTTTGAATCCGCCAAGTCCTGTATCGTTCCAATCGAGCAGTTCCGCTTTCCAGCCGGAGCGTTCAGCGAAACGTGTGTACATTCTGTACAAATCGGCGGCGAACAATGCGGCTTCTTCTCCGCCGGTTCCGCCGCGAATTTCCATGATGCAATCTTTGTCATCGTTCGGGTCTTTGGGAATAAGTAACGCCTTCAGTTCCTCTTCCATCGCGAGGAGTTTTGCCTCCGCTTCTTTCATTTCTGATTGAGCAAGGTCCCGCATCTCCACGTCATCGGATGAATCAACAATCTCACGCAATCCGGCAACATCTCCTCTCATTTTTTTGAATCGTTCATACGATTGTACAATGGGAGTAAGTTCGCTATGCTCTTTGCTCAGTTCACGATAGCGGTCTTGATTATTAATGATTGACGGTTCGGATAGTAATTGAGTAACTTCAGCGTAGCGCGCGGCTACTTGTTCTAATCTGTCAAACATTATGAGTTCGCCACCACAAGTTCGTTCGCATGTTGCACATATTTTACTTGCTGACCGAGATCCATTCCAAGAGCGCACTTGATTGCAACCGCCGCAACTTCCAACTGACTCGCATCAGGTTCGTTTGTGGTGATCCGTTGCATCCATAATCCCGGAGCGACGAGAAATTTTCCAAATGTAGTTTCACTTCGCTTTGCCGACCATCGAATAAATTCATAAGAAACTCCTCCCACGAGAGGAATGAGCGGAAGGTGAGTTACGATGCGAACGAGAAGTGTCATCTTTCCAAGCCATATAATAAGTAAGGTATCTAACACAGCGAAGAGCAAGATTGCGACTAACATAACAATCAAAACGAAACTTGTTCCGCAACGGGGATGAAATCGGGTAAAGCGAACGGCGCTCTCCGATGTTAGCGGCGCTTTTTGTTCGAATGTGAAAACAAGTTTGTGTTCGGCGCCATGATATTGAAACAATCGCTTTACATCTTTCATCAAAGCAATTGCCGACATATATGCTATCAAAATTGTAATACGGATTGCACCTGCAGTTATGTTAAACCAAAACGCTTCCTGCTCGACATCAAACAATTTTGTTGTGATGAACAACGGACCGACAAAGAAAATCCCGATGCCGACTGCAAGAGAGAACAGCACTGTCAATGCAAGTTTCAGTTTTGAAGCGGGCTCTTTCTTCTTTGCTTTCCCGTTTTTCTTTGCTTGTTCTTCGGCTTCTGCATCATGCATCGCAACTTCAGCCGAGAAGTTGAGCGTCTCAATCCCGACAAATAACATTTCAATGAGACCGACCGCGCCACGAAGGATTGGGAGCTTGAAAACGGGATACCTTTCACCGAGCGATTTATGTTCTTGAGTTTTCACCACAATATCTCCGTTTGCCCTGCGGACTGCGGTTGCGATTCGCCCGGGCGCTCGCATCATCACGCCTTCGATGACTGCCTGTCCACCCACGACAAGAGGGTTGTTTGGGTCATAATTGTATAAAGAACGATTGACTTCTGTTTTGATTTCTTCTTGATTTTGCATTGTATGGGAATGATTTCCTTAAATTCGAGGGTTAATATAGTCAAAATTTTTGGAAAAGAATCCGTTCATGTTCGGGTATCGGGACTGACTTAAATCCTGACGATGCAACAGACAATTGACAATTTCTACATTGCTTCAAGGAATAGTTTCCAAAGACGCAATCGTCAATTCCTTACGTTGAAGTCGAACGCAATGCTTTGCTCAATTGCTGTTTAATAACAACCATCTCTCCCTTCTCGAAAAACTTTATTATTCCAAAAAGCAGAAAGAAAACAACAATGAGAAGCACCTTAAATAATTTTTCAATATTCGGCGCGAGAATAATTGCTTCTGCAAGAATGATGACCGTTGTTACAAGAGCAATTTTCCCAAGTCTGCCCCACTCGTACTGAATCGGATAGATGCGTTGGGACATGAAGTACGTCATCACTGCCATGACCAAATATGCGACGAGCGTTGCCCATGCCGCGCCAGCCATCCCGATGATGGGAATTAGAAAAAAGTTTGCCGCAATGTTCACTGCGGCGGCAGTCATGGTTATAGGTGGATTGTATTTGGTTTTCTTTTCGATGTAGATTCCTGCCGACATGGTTGTCGCCATTCCGAGAAAGACGTAACCGAGTAAAACAATCGGAACGATTTCAAGTCCGCTCCAGTATCGTTCGTTAATAAGATGATTCCCAAAGAAACTCATGTGCGCGATTTCATCAATGAAAAATGTAAGAACGATAAACACGCTTGCCATCGCGAGGGTGAAATACGTCAACACTCGTGCAAAGATTATTTTCGCGTTTTCTTCTTTCGCAACGGAAAACATAAACGGCTTCCACGCATAATCGAACATGGAAACAATCAGCATCATGAAAATTCCGAGACGGTAGTTTGCCTGATAAATTCCGACCGTTGCATCGTTGGTTAATGCTTTCAGAATGGGACGGTCAACCACCTGCAAGACCATTCCCGCCAACCCTGCGGGAATTGAAGGCAATCCGAACTTGAGTAATGCTTTCCATAACGTCGTATCAATCTCAAACGAAAAATATTGTTTGATAGTCGGCAGTAACATAACGACAGTCAAAGCAGAAGAAACAAACCCGCTCAGAAATATTCCTTCAACTCCGAAATTGAATTTCACCAATAGTAACACATTCATTCCGACATTGACGATGATGTTCAGAAGTTTTATGAGTGCGAATCGTTTGGCTTTTCTTTCTAACCGCAGAGACGCGAAAGGAATTGCAGAAAGTGTATCGCAGAGGAGGATACCCGCTGTGCAGTAGAGTATCTTGGTTAGATTCGAAGGCAATGAAAGAAAACCGGGGAGCGTAGGGGCGAGGAGGAAAAGGAAAATACTGAAAATAATAGAAGTTCCTGCCAAGGAAAGAAACGGAGTGTTGAAGTTTTGCCTACGGCTCGTAGAGTTTTCTGTTGTTCCAAGTTCAAGGGAGGTCGCATATTTCATGTACGAGATTTCCATACCGTACGTATAGACAACATTAGCAAAAGCAATCAGCGAGTAAATGTAACTTACAACTCCGAACTCACCGGGCGCGAGCACGTTGGTATAAAACGGCACGAGTAGAAAATTCAGAAACCTCCCGACTATCGTGCTGATGCCGTAGATTGCTGTGTCAGTTCCTAACTGTTTTAACTGTTGATACACTTTTTTAGTTGACGGTTGTCGGTTCGTAGTTGAAATCTCGAAATGCGAATAGCCAATGGCGAATTATTTTTAATTTCTGATTTTGATTTCAGACTAACTCTAAAATGGGAATTCTACGACCGTAGGCAAAAAAACTGACAACCATAAACCGACAACCGTTAACAAATATCAAGTGAAATGTCGAGCGCCTTAGGAGAGTGAGTAAACATTCCAACAGAGATGAAATCAACTCCTGTCTCGGCAACTGCGCGAACTGTATCGAGATTGACTTTGCCCGATGCTTCTACTTCAACTGTGTGATTGATGAGTTGAACTGCCTGCCGCATTTCTTCAAGCGAGAAATTATCGAGCATTATCCTGTGAATTCCTTTGAACTGTAATGCTGCTTTTACTTCCTCCAAATTTCTTGTTTCCACTTCAACTTTGATATTGAGTTGTCGTTCTTTCAGGAAGGCAAGACAGCGTTCGATGGCAATAGCAATTCCTCCCGCCGCTTCGATATGATTATCTTTTATCAGCACCATATCATCAAGCCCAAAACGGTGATTGACTCCACCCCCAATTTGAACTGCCATTTTATCAAGCAAGCGTAAACCGGGGGCTGTTTTACGAGTGTCGGTTATCTTTGCTGAAGTCCCTTCTACGGCGTTCACAAATTTTCTTGTGAGAGTTGCAATTCCGCTCATTCTCTGTAAGATGTTAAGAGCAGTCCGTTCAGATTTCAGAATACTTCCAAGTGAACCTTTGAGATTTGAAATGACCGATCCCGATTCGACCGCATCTCCTTCATTCTTCAGAAACGACATCTCCCAATTCGTATCAACACAATAAAAAACGTACGCAGCAATTTCCATTCCGGCTATTACACCATCTTCTTTTACAAGGAGTTTCGCTTCCCCTTGCTGTTCATGAGGAACGATTGAATCGGTCGTTATGTCTCCTAATCCTAAATCTTCGCGTAGCGCTTCCTCAACAATTCTATTGATGACACTATCGTTCATATTCGTTTTCCTTTTCGTCAACAATCATTATCGGAATGTTGTCTTTAATTTTATATTCTCGTCCGCACGAAGTGCAACGAAGCAAGTTCTTTTCCGGAAGATAGTTCAAACCAGATTTGCAGACAGTGCAACATAGAACAGAAAGTAATTCGGGTGAAAGCATTTATTGTTGTAGATAGTTATTGATTGCCTGAAGAAAAAACTCAGGCACACGTGTCGGTTTGTTTGTGGTAGCATGAAGAAAACTGTGAACAGTATGTCCTGTTGCAAGCAGTTCCTTTGTTTCGTTGTTGATGACTTCGTATTCAATACGAAGTCGCGCTTGAGGCATATCTTTGTACATTGTTTTCACTACAAGTTCATCATCATACAATGCCGACTTGATGTAATTCGCGTGCGCTTCAATCACCGGAAGAAAAAATCCACGCTTCTCTATTTCAGGATACGGCAACCCAATCAGCCGAAGCAAATCCGAACGACCTTGCTCAAAATACTCAAAGTACCGACCGTAGTAGGCGAATTTCATCTGGTCGGTATCAGCGTAGCGGACACGGATCAATGTTTCAGAAAGTATCATTGCTTTATTTCGAAATGCGAATTGCCAAATGCGAATTAATTATTTCCCTCATTTTGCAGTTTTACCAGATGCGGTGAAAATTGCCGTTAATTCTTTCGCCTCAATTAATAGCGGTTTTATAGCATCTAATTTCGAAAGGTTTGACCCTTCGATAAGCTCAAGCCAGAATTGTGATTCATCTGCCTCTTCCTCAACGATTGTTATTTTTGAAATGAAATCAGCTTTCGATCTTGCCTTACATGCAGACTGATAATTCGCACCCACCGATGTTGCAGACCGTAATAATTGTTTTCCTAAAACATCGCCTGTTCTTCCATTAGGTAATGCTTCAACAAGTTTGATAATATTCAAAGCAAACTTCTTCGTCCGCGCTTTCAGTTCTTCAGGAGTCATTTGATTTTCTTCCAAATTATTCATTGTGATAAAATTCGAAATTGACAATTCGCAATTCGAAATTATTCTTCAAACTCTCCCATCTTCGAGTACTTCTCAATCCTCTTTTCAATTAACTTATCCGGTTTGATTTTCATTAACTTTTCGATTTCTTCT
>JACPVN010000167.1 GCA_016191715.1 Ignavibacteriota bacterium
AATTCATCACGGAAATATCCGTATCCTCCAAAGAGATTAGTCGCGAAATGGAGGAGGAGTGTTAAAAGAGCAAGGAGAGACGCAGGCGTATTCTCAGAAAATGATTGTAGTAATCTTTTTATCATTGAGGTTTCCTGAATATAAAGTGCATGTTGCCGAATACCGAAAAGTGTCTTTGCGAGGAGCGAAGCGACGAAGCAATCTCGCATTCCGTTCTACTTTCGATAGTGAGATTGCTTCGCTTCGCTCGCAATGACGATTCGGCAACACGCTCATAAATTAGTTACACGGGCTAAACAAAATTAGTTTATGTGTAACTGAAACGGACTACGCGTTCTTTTGTTGCAAAGGTTTTTGTCGGTGCATTTCAATTCCGCCAACATCAAATCCAAGTGATACCTCAAGCGCGCCTGTCGGACAAGTATTGATACATGTCAGGCACATGACACATTCAGATGATACGACCCGGCGTCCGAAAAGAATGTAATCGGGGATGCGAATGTTCATCGGGCAAGTTTTTGTGCATGCATCGCAACCATCGCATAATTCACTTTTTCCTTTGATGCGAAGAAGTGAAAAGGTACTTGATGCCTTCAGGATGACAGAGACAGGACACACATATTTGCAAAACGCCCGGTTATCTTTCAACAAAAGAACAAGAGCGATGCCGATCGCGTAGTACACGACGTTGCCACCCAAGAACCAATACATCCCCGCAATGTCCCACTTCTGCGAACTTATGCTATAATCAAAACCAAACCAGAGCAATAGCGCTAACCCAAAACTCATAGCGAAATGCAGGTAACGCACCCAACCGAACTTTTCCGGAAGTCGTCCGTCGCTTCTCTTGTAAGGAAACAAATCAAGAATCATAATTGTCCAGCAACCCCAGCCACACCAACCACGATTAAGAAAGATTGGTCCGATAATTTTCGCAACGAAGTAATGAGAGACAGTTCCTGTGGTAATCCCCGCAAAGATGTAAAAGAAAAATCCTTCCAACTGACCATCAATCCGCCCCAGTACACTCATGACAAGAAACAGAAGTCCACCGATCGCAAACATGGAAATCTTTCGTCCACGGTTCTTTTTACTCTTAGGAAGTTTTGCATAAAGAACCATACCGAGTGAAGCAAAGATGCCGATATAAATGTAATTCATAATGGTTATGAAGTTCTCACCGGCTAACCAAGTGATGAGACTGACAAGAGAGAAGAACATCGCCACAGTAAGTGGCGCGATGATGTAGTTTCGGAAGTTATCAACTTTCATGATTCTTTTATTTTAGATTTTACAATGCGTTGTTTGTTGTTACCTTACTTTCCATTATTACCTATTGCCAATAATTCTTCATCAAGTCAGCAACCCAATCCGGCTGTTTGATTTCTCCTTTGGGTTGAAACTCCTTGAAGACAGGTTTAATATCTAAGACGGGTGTTCCGTTTATCGCATCAAGATATTTTACTTTGATGCTTCTCCCGTTATGCTCTAACAATTCCACGGTACAAAGTCCGAGACAATTCGGGCGGTCTTTTTTTCGTTGTGCGAAAATACCAACGAGAGGATATTGAGGAATCCCTCGCGGTCTTCCTGAGAAAACAATGTTGTTGCTATCAACCTTATCGAAGAAGTAAATAATTTCAAGATGTGAAAACTCGGAAATATTATCGAATGCTTCTGTTGGAACATGGTCAGCCAATTCAATCTCGGAAACAACTTCTTCCCAAAAGTCATCCGTTGGAGTTGTGCGGGAGTTTTTTACTGTTGCTAATGAGGTAAGATTTATTGCCATTTTTTAGTTGTTATTTACTGCGTCAATTGTCTTAACAGAAGATTTAATCGCTTAATGGATTTATCTACAGTGTTAATTTGGCATTGCCATATAATAAAAATTTTCCAACCGAGTATTTTCAGTTCATTAATTTTCCTTTTATCTCTTTCGATGTTTTGGTTTATTTTATTATCCCAATAATTTTTATTTGTACTAGGAATCTTGGCAAGTTTACAGTTGTTATGTCCGTGCCAAAAACAACCATGAACAAAAATAATAACTCTACGATTAATTAAGACAACATCGGGGGAACCTGGAAGTGCTTTTACATTACTTCGATAATGTAACCGATTTTTTCTAAGGAACGAAAAGACTATTTTTTCAATAGAAGTGTTTCGTCGCGATACACGCGACATAA
>JACPVN010000071.1 GCA_016191715.1 Ignavibacteriota bacterium
ATAAAAGAATTTACAAAAGAGAAAAGAAATAAGAGATGAGGAAGTTCCAATGAGTTTGTTCACAGATTGTTCACATACACCGTTACCCACGGGGAACGCATACACCTTCCTTCGCTTCAGTTTCCAACGTAGAAAATATCACACCTTGAAATAACAACAGTTCAAAGAACAAAGACGACACAAATTATTTGAATGCAGATGAGACGTACAAACCAATGAGAAGATGATGGCTTTTTCATTTCACACAACACCTCAGGGAAGAACCTGAAAGCAACCTAACACTATAACAACAATTTATTGAGGAGAATTATGAGAAGAATTCTAACCACACTCTTTTTACTTTTCCTGGGAGTTGCTCTCGCAATGTCTCAGGAACAGAGCAACAACATGCAACACATGAGTTACAAACTTGATGACGGGATTATCTCCTTATCGAACGATGAAGGGAAAACATGGCAATCAATTTCATCATCCGAACCGGTGCAACTTCTTGCTTGGCATCCTGAACGGGCAGACATGTTCCTCGCGGTTGCGAAGAATGTGTTGTACCGTGTGTACGAGCAATCGAATACATGGTATCCGGTACTTTCTCGGGGAGAGAACTTTACACCGGTGCAAGTGAAACATTCCAAATTGAAATGGTGGGAAGTATGGCTGGTGGGAACAACAGAAGAGGAAAGAGGAGGCACACATACAGAGATCTTATACAGCGGGAACGGAGGAGCGAGTTGGAGTATTGTCCAGTACACTAACGAGCATGCTGAGGATATACAATTAAACCCGGACAACTCAAGAAAATTCTGGGTTGGCCAACCGGAAATAAATAACAAAGAGGGACAAAAGCCATGAGAAGAACGGACAATTCACAAAACAATAGAGCGCGTTGGTTATCTGAATGCAACGCCTATCTGAAAAAAGAAAAACTAATAAAACTGAAAAGGATTGTTCGACTTACAGTAATAATTTTTCTATTAATTAGTAGCAGAAAAATAGTTTCTGCACAGATTATTGATAGCGACTGTGGTATTGTTTGGCACGAACCTATTTTAATCTCCGATTCCGCGTATGAAGCAGTGGTACCGAGAATAGTGCTTGCAGGCGATGATACAGTTTGTATATCATGGTGGTCAGGTTATAATAAAAGCTATACTCATTTTTTTCGTCTTCCGTTTAGACGAAGTGTTGATGGAGGAAAAACATTTGAGCCGACTCGTGATTTGATTGAGGATACAATTACGTTCACTCAACAAACCCACATCCCCGGTATCGTAGCAAACAGAAACAATGTGTACATTATTTTTCCCTATCCGCATACACGATTATGGATGATGAAAAGTACGGATTATGGTACCACATGGAATACACCAAGAAATATTACAACAGGAGAAGTTGGATATTTATATAAGACGGCGATATATAAAGATTCATTAGCATGTATAATTGAAGGAAACGGGTATCAACTCTGGAAGAGTGCAAATGGAGGAGTGACATCAACAATAACCAATTTACCTCGTTCGGATGAAACTGCTATTGCATTAACTCCCGGTACGTTACACCTCGTTCAACACCTTTGGAAAAACAATGCTATGGAGGTGAATTATCTCCGTTCGACGAATCTCGGCAATTCATGGAATCAGAATATAATTCTCTCGACAATAGATGGAATGTATTCTGACATTCCTTCCATTGCAGGGTATAAAACTGAATGTGGAACTGAATTACTTGCAACTTGGCGCGATGTGAAGTATGGAGGAATGGGATTTGCAGGCGCTAGTATTATTTCTCGTACAAGTTTAAATAACGGAAATACATGGCTGCCTGAATCACTACTCACACGCAGGGAGTTACCAAATGGGTTTTATGCAAAAGTTGCAGTGCATGGAAACACACGGGCGGTAACATGGAATACCGAAGGAGAGGAGGCGATAGATACGATTCATTCGGATGTGAGAGTGTCCAATAGTTCCCTACTAAATTATTGCCCGATAAGACGAGTAACTGAAAAAACAACGAATGGGGGGGGCATTCAGATTGCTATATCTACTCATGCTGTACATGTTGTCTATGAGGATGTCCTTGATGGAAGACTCTATGTTTACTATAGAAGGGGTGAATTCATTCGTCAAAATGTTCAATTGTCTTTATCGTCGGGATCAATTGATTTTGATACTACAGAGGTAAACACTACACGATCAGATACCGTTCTCGTCGCGAATTCCGGGACTGACCCGCTCATCATCGGAACAGCGATATCTAATAATACAGTATTCTCTGTTACTCCACAAAGCGTCACGATAGAGCCATCGAAGTCAGAACAGTTAGTTATTTCTTATATGCCTGCGAAACAAGGTTTTGATAATGGAAGGGTAATATTTTACCACAATGGAGAATCTTCCCCCGATTGTTTCGCTGTCACAGGGATTGGAAAATGGGGAATGGAACGAATAGCGTATCCTCAAGGATGGCAAATTGTTTCGATTCCAATAAAGCCCGGACCAAACCAAGTTCTTCCATCTCTGTATGAGTATAACAATGGGTATATACAAGCATCGAAAATGAAATTCGGTCAAGGGTATTGGGCGAAACCGCCGGATACAGTTTTTTATCTAGGAGGAAGGATGTTATCTGATTCTCTCAATGTCAAAGAAGGGTGGAACATTATTGGGGCGTTATCAAAGCCAACTTCTTCTCTCACAATGACAAGTTCACCTATGAATATTATTGACTCTCCCTTTTATGGTTTTAATGACGAAGGATATTATGTTGCCGATGTTCTTCAGCCGGGAATGGGGTACTGGGTGAAAATCAGGGAAGATGGAAAGTTGTTTCTCAGCGCGGAAGATATGGCGTTCGGTAACGTACAACCCGAGAAGGGCGCAATGAGCAACGCGCTGATGAAAGAAAAAAAATGAGTGTAATAAAAAGATATGTCAACAGTAGGTAGATTTTTTTTTGAAAGGAATGTCGGTTAACAAAAACTGTTGAAACAAAATAAAGAGGGACGGTGTGGTGTAAGTCCAAGCTCTGTTACATCTGAAGGAACGAGAGCCGATAAAACCCACAGCTACTACCGTCCCTCGGGAAACAAACCCTGTGCCTGCCAGTGGCAGGCGCAGGGTTATCCTCTCGCCGGAAGATGGCTTCCCCCCAAAACCCGCCGCAATGTAGCAATAATTCAATAAACCTAAAAACAATTTCAAGGAAAAACCAATGAACAATACGTTCAATTTTCAAAAAAACATGAACCTTTTTGGTTCTTTATCATACGTTGCTACATTTTTATTCATGATTGCCGTTTTTACTACAACACTTATTGCCCAATCATGGACATCGTTACAAAGTCCATCGAAACCGCGGGACGTACGTGATGTCTCGGTCAGTGCCGATGGAGCAATTGCGTATGTCTGCGACAAATCGGGTGTCTTCAAAACCACGAACAGTGGCGTTTCATGGACTGCTACACTTAAAGAACTCGCATCCCCTCTTGCAGTTGTTTGCAGGGGAGATTATGCAAATGTACTCATAGTCGGTAAGTTTGATACTATAAAATTTAACTGGAATCAAGGTACAGAAGATTGGTATAATGTCTCATATAATGCAGGTACACCGATTCGGTTAGCTGCAGTTCAACATACAACTTACACTAATTATCTATACTGTGGACGTCAAGCAAATGGTACAAATTCCTCAATTCTTAAAACTACGGATGGCGGTAATTCATGGCATATACCAAGCACTTACCCAAGCGGAACGAATATGTATGATATTGCGGCGTATCCTGTAGGTGGTACGCGTACAAGTCATGCATGGGCATGTGGTGCAGACCCGGCGGGTGTTTCAAATGAAACAGGCGACCCTAATGCTACACAAGCATCAATACGTGGTGTTTGGAAATCAACAAACTTCGGCGCTGATTGGACACAACAAAACATGGGGAATTTCAATGTCCGTTCGGTGGCAATAGCTCAACAGGCTACTCCTTTCATCTATGCCGGTACATCAACAGGAAAATTGTATCGCTCGGACGAAGGTGCAAGCTGGACACCAATGAGCAATTACCAAACAACAAGCGGTGCAACTTCCGTTAGCGCTGTTCGTGTTCGTGCAGATAATAATTATGTTTTTGTCGCGTCAGACCAAGGGATACATCGTTCTACAAATTCCGGAAATAATTGGACGGATGTTTCACCTGATGCGTATGATAAAAATATTCTTGCACTTGCAATAGCGAGGTATAGTCAAAACATTATGTATGCAACAACTGTCAATGCAGTCTATAGAACCTCTGATGGAGGCGCAACATGGGTTCCCGTTAATACGGGTCTGGGAAGAATCTCTCTTTCATACACAACGGGGAATGGTAATAATGTTTGGTTATCAACCAAACTTACTGATTCCCTCTGGAACTTTAATGGAACGACATGGTCGTTTGCTGAAGTCAGCGGGTTCTACAGTAACCATGTCATGAGAAACCCGAATGGAGATTTGTTTGCATCTGGCGTCAATGCTCAAAAAGCAGGCATTTACAAAAGTACAAACAGTGGGCAGTCGTATTCGGCATTGTATCTTTCTTCTACACAAGGCGCCGGTAACATTTTCAATGCAAGTATGCCCGACCCATCCAATACCGCCAATACGTTTGTTTGGGGGAAAGATGGTTCCTATAATCTATACCGGATATATTCCAACGGTACAAAGGATAATTATCTTGTAGGAAGCAGTTCGAATGCAATGAATGATATTGCTTTTGCTACAACATCAAGCACAGGCGCTGTCTATTTTGCAAAAGATAATGAAGGTGTTTTGAAATGTAATTCCGGACCTTGTTCCGGTACAACCGTATTATCCGGCGTTACTGTTCGCAGTCTCGCAATCAATACAAATTTTCCAAATACAATATACGCCGCAACCTCATCAGGAATCAGAAAATCAATCAATGGAGGAAGTTCATGGACTTCAGTTTGGGGGGCGGATTGTAAGAGAATTATTTTTAGTCCCGGCTACCCGAATTCTGATAAACATCTTATCGTGGTCGGGAATAACGGTTCGTTCATATACTACACAAACAACGGAGGCACAACTTGGAGTAATGTTCAAGGAGTACTCCAATCTCCCATTCATGACATTCGCGGTGAAGTTGGTTCGCCTGCCGTCATTTATGCCGCGACTGAACATGGCGCATATAAGATTTTTGCTCCGACACTATCACCAACCTTAACCTCTCCCGATAACGGTGCATCTGTCGGGATTATTCCCACGTTTACTTGGAATGCAGTTTCCGGAGT
This sequence comes from Ignavibacteriota bacterium, assembly GCA_016191715.1. Taxonomy (GTDB): domain Bacteria; phylum Bacteroidota; class Ignavibacteria; order UBA10030; family SZUA-254; genus FW602-bin19. Next base: position 5,286 of record JACPVN010000071.1, read on the forward strand.
TTCATCATATCATCTTCAAATAGCGTCTGATGTAAACTTTACAAACGTCGTGGTTGATGTACAAGATATTGCTACAACGAGTTTTACTCCTACTACACTCTCTGCTAATACTTATTACTGGAAGGTAATGTCTGCAAATTTTGTCGGTGAGTCCGAGAATCCTTCAATCCGTTCGTGCACAACAAGCGCACAGGGGACA
>JACPVN010000168.1 GCA_016191715.1 Ignavibacteriota bacterium
AAGTACTTCCATTTTTGGTCCAAACTTTGCCAGCTTCTCATGGCGATGGGAGCTACCACCTTTCATAACTTCGATAGCTGCCGGCTCGGGCCAATAAAGGAATATAACCTGATTTTCAGCCCATTGTTCAAGTTGGTTCATGGACTTATCAAGTTGACGCGCGTTGATTCGGTTTGTATCAAGTAAAAAACAAACACCTATATCACGCTTTGGCATAGGAGGTATCATCTGATTTCCTTGTGGATAAAATCACTTAATGTACGACTCACATCTTGTTTTGGTTCTGTCCTGTGGCTATACGCAAGTTACACCTCTGTCACAATCACTACAGGCTGTACTGCACTTTTTGGAATTAACGAGGGCCAATAAGCAATGACTTCACCCGGCTTGGGTCGTCCACCGGCAAATCCTGTAACGGATGGTGGTCCGGTTAAAATCAATGGCGCTAATTCTTTACCAAATGATTCGACCGCTTTGTGGTCATGTCCGCGCGCACCGATACGCAATACTATTTCGTTAATGACATTCGGCATTTCAGCAAGTGGTCCGTGACAAGAGTTCAAACCAAGAAACTCGGTTCGTATCTCATCAAACTTCAAACCTAAATCGTGTAAACGTGTTCGAAGAATCTCATCTGCTTTCTTTGCTTTCTCTAATGCATCGGGCCAAGCATACGTCAATGTTCCGATTGCAGTCCAACCATCGCTATACGACATTGATACTTTGTACAATTCTGTTGCAGGTTGTCCTTTTACTCCAAATATTCTTACACGATTTGGTTCTGTTTGTTCAAGTTGAATCGAGGTAAAATCAGCAATGCAATCCGGAGTAATGTAGTTTGTTGGATTACCTATCTCGTACATCAACTGTTCAGAAATTGTTTGAACAGAAACAAGACCACCGGTATTCTCATGCTTCGTGATAATCACTTCACCATTTGGAAATGCTTCAGCAATCGGGAACCCAATATGAGCGAGATCGGGAATATCTTTCCAATTGTAAGAACAGTTTCCGCCTGATGCTTGTCCGCCACACTCGAGAATATGTCCGGCAACAACACCGGTAGCAAGTTTATCCCAATCATCCCAAGACCAACCAAATTCATGAATCATCGGTGCGTACGTGAGCGCTGTATCTGTGGTTCTTCCTGTAATGACAATATCCGCGCCTTGTTTCAAGGCATCAACAATTGGTCTTGCTCCAAAATATACATTTGCACTGAGAATTTTATGCCCGATATTCTCGAACTTTTCATTTGTCTCCATATTGTTCAGATAAATACCTTGTTGAGCAAGTGTGTCAAACTTACCTAAAAGGTCATCACCGGAAACAATTCCAATCTTCAGTCCCTTGATTCCTTTTTTATGCGCCCATTTAAGAATTGCATCACTGCATCCTTTTGGGTTCACACCGCCACCGTTGGTAATGATTTTAATTTTCTTCTCTAAACAGATTGGAAGAATATGTTCAACAATGGTGACTAAATCTTTAGCATAACCAAGTTCCGGGTTTCGGTACTTTTGTTTTTGCATGATAGACATCGTTACTTCTGCAAGGAAGTCCATCATGATATAGTCTATCGGACCTTTCGAAACTTGGTCAAAAGGCGCCGATTGTAAGTCGCCCCAAAAGCCCTGGCCGGAGGCGATACGAATTTTTTGTTTCACTATTCTTAATTCCGGAATTCTTTTTTCTTAATATTATTCACTCAGTAAAAGCAACGCACGAAATCCTGCTTGTTGAAAATGTTCATCAGCTGTAAGCGCGTCTGTTAAACGAGAGTCTTTCATGGCCACAAATGAGACGCAATCAGTTATTCCCCATTCTTTATCTTTTCTTTGCCGATAAAATTCAAATGCACGACGGAACAATTCTTCGGAAAGTGGGACAATTGTTATCGTTGGGTCTGTTTCAAGAGATAGAAGTAAGCGAATTGCTTCATTCCTGAAACGTAGTTTAGCCAAAGCGTTGCCAATTTCTACTACAACCGCACGAGTGGTAACTATTCGTGTGTTGTTCTTTTCTAATTGTAAAGCAATCGTTTCTGCTTTTTCGTGAAACGAATCATTCGAAGATGATAATGCTATTGCGTAAGAAGCATCAAGAAATACTTGCTTAGCAAACATGCACCGGCTCTCCGTATAAATAATCATCAAGATGAGCAGACCAATCGCTCGGACCGTTTAAACATAGGGAACGAGCAGTTTGAAGAAATGAACTCGTTTCATGTTGTTCAAGTTCGGAAGTTTCGATTGTGAGACGAACTCGTGTATTTGGTTCCAAATTAATGGGTGAATCAAGTTGAAAAACTTTCCCATCATATATTGCTGTAAGTGTAGCTGTCATGTTTTTATCGTTGATAATTGTTAATGCTCTAATTGACCCAAATTATACATTTGTAGTAAACAATGAACTCTCATCTATTTTTATATGATTACTGCCTTATATCCATAACACAATATCCCCGCTTTTCCATCTTCCTGAATGCGACGGAAAACTAATCGAACCTTTTGACCTATGGAAAGTTCTTCCGGTTCGGCATCAGCAATTTGTGTAGTCAAACGAACTCCATCATTCAGTTCTACGATGCCGACAGCAAACGGAGTTTCTTTTGAAAACTTATCCGACGCAACACGAATAACTGTGTAGGTGATGAGTTTTCCTTCATCATTCAGTTTGATAGTTTCAAACTTTCTCGCTTTACATTCAGGACATACAAGTCGAGGCGGGAAACTAATATTTCCGCACGATGAACATTTTGCCGCTTCAAGACGATAACGCTGCGGAATTTCTCGATGGTATCTTGCTGTAATCATTTTGACTCCAATATATGAATAACACAACTTGCGCCGCTACCGCCCATGTTTTGTGCCATACCAACATGAGCATCTTTCACTTGCCGACTTCCTGCATTCTGATTAAGTTGTTCATACAACTCAATAATTTGCGCTATGCCAGTCGCACCAACCGGATGACCTTTTGATTTTAACCCGCCGCTTGTATTCACAGGAATTCGGTTACATTCGATTGATGTCCAGCCATTGAGCGCCGCTTCGCCACCTTTTCCTTTTTCAAAGAAACCAAGGTCTTCAGTTACAGCAATCTCAGCGATGGTAAAGCAATCATGCACTTCGACGAGATTAATGTTACCAGGCTTCTTATTTGCCATTTGATATGCCTTCTGTGCTGCACTCACAACTGAACCAAGTGTTGTAATTTCTTTCCTGCTATGTAAAGCAATCGTATCAGATGCTTGTGAAGATGCAATTACCCGAACCGGGTTCTTTCCAAGTTTCTTTGCAACTTCCATCGTTGTAACAATCACTGCCGCCGCTCCATCGCTGACAGGTGAACAATCAAGCAAGCGTAACGGATCAGAAACCATTGTTGATTTCATAACTTGTTCAGCAGTTACTTCAGACCGACATTGAGCATTAGGATTCTTCGCTCCGTTGCGATGATTCTTCACAGCAACTG
>JACPVN010000173.1 GCA_016191715.1 Ignavibacteriota bacterium
CGCCGTTTTGGAAACGGTGGTGGTTTTTGAGCGGAGTAATTCTTTTGTTTGCCGGTATGGTTGGCGGGACGTTGCGGTATTATGAACTACAAAAAATGAAGCGGGCAATGCAAGCGCTCGAACGAGAGCAGGCAATCCGGAAAGAGCGTGAGGAAACACGCGATAGAATTGTGCGTGATTTACATGATGACATCAGCGCGACATTGAGCGGCATATCATTCTTTGCTCAGGCGATTGAAGGTGAGAAGAAGTCGGGGAACTTGTCGGGTGTTGACAAATTTCTTTCGCTTATTCAGACAAGTGCCGCAACAGTGCAAGAAACGATGAGCGATATTGTCTGGTCAATCAATCCCGACCATGACCGTTGGGAAACGATTCTCGCGAAATTCCGGCGCTACGCGTCCGATATTCTTGACAGCAAAAATATCAACTACGAAATGAACATCCAGGAAACTCTCGCTGTGCGGGAATTAGCAATGGAAGAACGTAAAAGTCTCTGGCTGATTTATAAAGAACTTGTTACAAATATCGCACGACACTCTGACGCTTCGAATGTAAAAATTGAATTACGCGCGGATGAACCATCCCTTCTTCGTCTCGAGATTTCAGATAACGGCAAAGGATTCGATCCAACTCAACCGACCGAACGACATGGAGTCAAGAATATCTATGTAAGAGCGAAGCAGATACGTGCAGAAGTAACATTGAATACATCTGCCGGAAAGGGAACACGATGGATACTTACATTCCCAATCTGAACGAATTGATGATTGATGATTGAGTCATTGAATCATTTGTTCACATCTGCAATGGTACAATCTTCAACTGCAACACCTGCATACTCATGTAGGAGAGTTTCTTCTGAATATTATTATCGTATTGTATGACCACTGCTAAACCCATCATCTATCTTTCCATCATTGAAGACAATCAGTTCATCCGTTCCGGATGGGAAGCGATACTTCGGAATGTTCCTGAATTTTCCATTGTCGGTTCGTTTGAAAGTTGTGAAGATGCGTTCAGTACAACTGCCATTGAAGAATCGGACGTCATTCTCATGGATATCAAACTGCCGGGAATATCAGGCATTGAAGGAGTGCGTCACGTTCACAAACTTCACCCGAAAATTGCTGTCATCATGTGCAGTGTATATGATGATGATACACATGTCTTTGATGCAATCTGCGCCGGTGCAGTCGGCTATCTTCTGAAGAAAGCATCATCGGAGGAAATCATCAAAGCAATTCATGATGCTGTAAACGGTGGCTCACCCATGACACCGACGATTGCCCGAAAAGTTATTGCTTCGTTCCAACCGAAAGAACGCAAATCCAATCAAATTCAGGAAGAACTCACAGAACGGGAACAGGAAGTGCTGACCAAAATGGCACAAGGAAAATCTTACGCCACTATCGCTAACGAGCTCTCTATTTCCATTGATGGCGTTCGGTTCCACATCAGAAATATCTATCTCAAACTCCAAGTCCACTCCCGCGCCGAGGCAATTGCTGAAGGATTAAAGCAAAGAATCATTTCGCCGCCTCGTTAGCGGTTCATTGGTTAATTGGTGATAGGTTAATGAGTGATTGGTGAGTAGTGAATGTGTTTTCCTGAAACCTGAAACCTGAAACCTTGTGTCGTCCTGAAACCTGAAACCCGTAACCGCATCCACCTGCATATTCATGTAGTGCATTTTTTTCGTTCTGCTTCTATATTGATGAAGCCTTCATTGGTATCACAATAAACTTTTGGTTCTTTTTTTCTTAGGATGTTTTTATGAAAATAACATATTGGTTCTTTCTCTGTTGCTTGATTCTCTTCAATGCCTTGACTACTGACGCTCAAACGAAACGGGGTTTCGCTCAAGCGAGCAACGATGATTATATTCGCTGGTTATTAACCGGACAAGGAAAGAAACCCTCTAAAATACCGGATGAGATTTTCAATCTTCCGGAAAACAAGCACGAGGAAGTATAAAAAGGAGACCTTCCTTTTGAACTCAATAATTTCACACAAACCTATCCCC
>JACPVN010000174.1 GCA_016191715.1 Ignavibacteriota bacterium
CTTATAACTACAAAGGTGTTACGTCCTCGCTTGTTGCAAAATATGTCGGTACGTTCTTTACTGATAATTTTGAGAATGGTGCGAACAAAAACGATGAGTACACCGTCATCAATTTTGAGTTTTTGTACAAAACACCCCGCATGTTGGGAATGGATATCAGTTTGCGCGGGGAAGTTCGGAACTTACTTAACAAGTTGTATCTCATGAGCGGGGAAGGAGATAAATTCTTTCCGGCGGCTGAAAGAAGTTATCTCGTTGGAGTAACGGTTAATTTCTGAGAGTTTCCCCTCCCGAAGGGTTCCCTTTGGGATTTTCAGTTTCCTGTTTTTGGTTTTGAGTTTGTAGTTTCTTGTTTTAATGGATAGTATTCAACGATCAACAACGAACCGTTAACCGTCAACAATCAGCAATTAACAAAAAAAATATGAAAGCATTAATAATAGCAAATGGTTCTTTGCCATCGGTGCGGGTTGTACGTTCGTTGGTGAACTCTGCTGACGTTATTGTATGTGCGGATGGCGGAGCGAATCACGCACGAAGATTGAAGATTCGTCCAACAATTATTCTTGGAGACATGGATTCGATGAGTTCCGGGACGAAAAGAGTTTTTAAGTATGTTCCTCAACTACGAATTGAAAATCAGCATAGTACGGATTTGGAAAAAGCTGTAAGTTATTGCATCAAACAAAAATATTTATCAGTAGATATTATCGGCGCATTCGGCGATAGATTGGACCACACGACCGGAAGTCTCGGTTGCTTTAATAAATTCGGAAAGAACATCGAACTGAGATTTATTGATTCAATTGGAGTTCTTACAAGAATTAAAACATCTGAGACTATCAAAACAGAAATTGGAGAAAAACTTTCGCTTATTCCTCTCGGGCGATGTAGCGGAGTTAATACAAAGACTCTCAAGTATGAATTGAAAGATTCAGTCATGGAAATTGGAGTACAGGAAGGGATAAGTAACGTAGCACTTTCGTCGTCTATTTCAATTTCGGTAAAAAAAGGTATTCTGTTACTCTATCGTTTTCATTGACTCGATGCTTGATACTCGATGCTTGATGCTTGATACTCGATGCTTGATATTCGTGGCTTGATACTCGAACATTTATGTCGAGTAATGTAAACATCAAATTACTGCTGCTAATGACAGTCACTTAGAATTGATGATGTTACAGATTTCGATGCTTTCTAACCCATCCCCCGTCCCTTCCCTTTGCAAAAGGGAAGGGGAGTGAGGGGTAGGGTTGCATGTAAGTTACAATGTCATCAACGTTAATAACAATGGCTTGCTACTGATTGACCTCAAGTTGACCGTTTCTCAACCACATAATGAAAAACCGTTGAAACGGTTGCAAAAAGAAAGAGTTTATATCGCTAACCCCAGACTTAAGTCTGGGGTTAAAAACAGCAACAGGTTTTTAACAAAGCGGTAAACTTGAATCAAATCAGTAACCATCAACATCGAACCGTCAACTGTTAACAACTAACTGCTAACAATTAACCAATAACAAATCTTGATTCGTCTCGGTCTTCACGATTACCTTGTCATTTTCGCTTATTTCGGAATTATCCTGTATGTCGGATTTCGATCGGCGAGAAAGAAGCAATCAAGCGATGAAGATTTTCTTCTTGCGGGTCGTTCGTTAACGCTTCCTGTGTTTGTGATGACACTCGTCTCGACATGGTACGGAGGAATACTTGGCGTCGGTGAATTTTCCTACCGATATGGAATTTCAAACTGGGTGACGCAAGGAGTTCCGTATTATATTTTTGCCGCGATATTTGCTTTTCTCCTTGCAAAAAAAATCCGTGAAACGAATCTTGTTTCTCTTCCCGATAAGTTGGAACAATCATACGATAAAAAGACCGCGATACTCGGTTCTGCGCTCACGTTTATTCTCATGACTCCCGCACCGTATATTTTGATGCTGAGTATATTCTTGCAAATGCTTTTTGGATGGAGTTTGTTCATCAGCATACTCGTGACGGCAGTTGTCTCAGTTTCTTATTTGTATTTCGGGGGATTTCATTCAGATGTAGATACGGATAAAGTAGAGTTCGTGTTTATGTTTCTCGGATTTGCCATCATCATTCCGTTTTGTGTCTTATCTTTTGGCGGATTGGAATATCTTCAATCCAATTTACCTCCGTTGCATTTAACCTGGCACGGAGGAAACTCATGGCAATATATTTTCGTTTGGTTCTTCATCGCATTATGGACGCTTGTTGACCCGGCATTTCATCAACGGTGCTACGCGGCGAAGGATGGTGCAACAGCACAAAAGGGAATACTTGTCTCGATTTTGTTTTGGTTTGTCTTTGATTTTCTCACAGCGACTGCAGGATTATATGCACGAGCGGCACTTCCAAATCTTACAGAACCGATGAAGGCGTATCCGATGCTTGCAGAGTTGGTGCTTCCTCCGGTTGCGAAGGGATTGTTTTATGTCGGGATGTTTGCGACGATTATGTCAACGCTGAACACGCTGGCATTTGTCTCGGCGCAGACGCTGGGACGCGATATTGGTTGTCGGTTGTCGGTTGATGGTTCGTGGTTGGCGGTTTGTGGTTCGTGGTTTGGAAAGTCATCGAACCTCAAATCTGTAACCTCGAACCCGAAACCATCTTCAACTACCTTAATACGTTTTGGATTAATAATTTCGTTTTTGGTTTCGATTGCTCTTGCAGCACTGGTTCCGAGTGTGGTGAAGATTTGGTACACCGTCGGAACGATTGTGATTCCGGGATTGCTGGTGCCGTTGGTGTCAAGTTATTTTGAACGACTGAACGTTTCTTCGCGGTTCGCTTTTCTTTCAATGTTGTTCGGGTGGTTGACTTCTTTGTGCTGGTTGATTCTCGGAACGGATGGTGTGTATCCTTTCGGAGTTGAGCCGATATATCCGGGGTTGGTGGTTTCTTTGGGGTTGTGGGGAGTTGGGAAGGTGAAAGGTGATAGGTGATATTTTACTTCGATTTATCGTTTCTGAGTTGTTCAACATTCATTATTCAGAATTTGTTATTCGTGATTTTAAAATAATGAATATCGAATGATGAATGTAAAATAAAAAAATATTACGCATTCAATTCTCCAAGGATGTCTTTCCGGAAGAGCATGAGGATGGCGGTTTGCGGAACGATGAGATATTTCTTGACGTCAATTTCGACTTCGATGGACTGGTCGCGGAGGAAGATTGCGTAGTCGCCTTCTTCTGCCTGAAGCGGAATATATTTTACCGGGTCTTTGGGAGTTGTTGACCACGATTCCTGATCTATAAAAGATGGATTCGGAACTGCGTAGCCGGGGCCGACTTTGACGACATACCCGCTGTGTACTTTCTCTTTTTCTTTGACGCTTGGCGGGAGATAGAGTCCGTGTTCTGAGCGGTCACGGTCGCTTTCGGGGAGGATGAGAACCCGGTCCCCGACGATGATGATCTGCTTTTTTCGTGTGTAATCCATATTGCTTATCGAATATACAAAATATATTGGGGAGAGCATACGGAGATTTCGGGAAAAATATTATATTGATGACAGTTATTTGTTACAAGTTAAAAGTTACAAGTTAAAAATTAAAAGTTATAAGTTATAAGGGTTGTTATGAAAGTAGTACACATTCTATTTTTGAGTTTCATTTTTTTCATGTTGAGTTCTGTTGATGTTACTTTAGCACAACAGGAACAGACGAAACAAGAAACGGCAAAACAGAAAAGAAAACAAGCGTATGAATTGCGGGAGAAGAAAATCCGCGAAGGGAAAGCGCCGATACATAAAGCAATGCAGAAGAGGAAAGAGAAAATGAATCCGGAGAAGGCAAAGAAAGAAATTGTTTCTGAGAAGAAGGCAGACAAAAAATAAATGATAATATTATTTTTGTCTAATATTATTCGATTAACTAAAGGTGGTTATAATAATGAATATTGAACACCGAATGTCGAAGCACGCAATGGAAAATTTCTTTACACTTCATTATTCTTTGTTCGGTATTCGATATTGTTTTGTATTTATTAAACTGCCCTACGACAATAGAGTCGCAGTTACAGCAAGCGGCAACAACGGAACAGACAACAAAAACAGAACTTATTAAGAGAGGTTCATCATAATGTCGCGTACTATTTTCTATAGATGACGAGCAGATATTGTTATACATAAATTCTACGCTTCAGCCCGCCTGCCGCAGGCATGTCGCGGGGAGAAGAATACGAAAACACCATCGGGCTTTAGCCCTGAATGAACAGGAATCAAGAATACAATAATACATCTTGGCTAAAGCCCATGTCCAATGGCATCGCCGTGGCTGTCTCAAAAGTTACATTTCACTCTAGGCGCAACCTTTAC
>JACPVN010000175.1 GCA_016191715.1 Ignavibacteriota bacterium
AAAGATGCCAAGCATTGCAACAGAGACAACTGCACCTGCCGTCACTATCCCTGCTAGATGTCCCGGTACAAACGAACCGAAGAAGATTGACGCGATAAGAATTTGTGTGGGCCACCGCCCGTTGCAGAGTGCAAAATTGTTCGTGATGATTGCCAGCAATCGTTCCCGCGGGCTATCAATAATTCTAGTCGCAACGACACCGGCGGCATTGCATCCGAATCCCATGGTCATGCTGAGCGATTGCTTTCCATGCGCGCCTGCTTTCCGAAATAATGAATCCATGTTAAACGCAACGCGTGGCAAATATCCGAAATCTTCAAGCAAAGTGAAGAGGGGAAAAAAGATTGCCATCGGTGGCAACATAACACTTACAACCCAAGCAATTGCAAGCCAAACGCCGTCAACAAGAACTCCGGTGAGCCAAAATGGTGAGCCGATTGTAAAGAACACATCCCGCATCCAGGGATGGATTGTATCAACCAAGAGTGATGCAATCATTGATGAAGGAACATTCGCTCCTTCCACTGTCAACCAGAATACAATTGCAAGAAGAAAAAACATTAACGGAAAACCGAACCACCGGCTTGTGATGAGCCGATCGAGTTTTTTGTCAAAGTCGTAGAGCGGCTTTTCTGTTGGAATTGTTACCACGCGCGAAGTGATGCGTTGAGCGACTTCATAGATGGATTCAATCAACGAATCGTGAACGTTCTCCCCGATTTCCCATCGCAAGGAGTTTGCTGTAGATAATATTGAATCGTTTGTTCGATTTTTCATGAGAATTTTTGTGCTTTCATGATATTATACCGCTCGTTCAATTTGAGTAGTGCGTGAAAGATTCCCAAGTTCACCGGACTTCACTGCATCAATAATTTTTTGATCTCCCTCCAGCAAACGCAAAGCAATCCAACGTTCATTGGGGAGGTTCGGAAACTCTTTCCTGATTTTCAGAGTCAGTTCGGTTACTGCCTTCTCCAAACGCGGATGAGTTTTTTCTAACCGATGAGGACGGCATACATACACACCTGTTGCGACTTCGTAGATGTATTTCAGTAATTCAGGAATCCCTTCTTCCTGCCGTGCCGCTGTCGGAACGACGGGGACACCAAGTTCCTTTGCCAGTCGTCGGTCATCAATCTTCAATCCATGTCTTCGTGCCTCGTCCATCAGGTTCAGACAAACGACGGCGCGGTCGGTTATTTCCAGCACTTGTAGTACAAGATTTAAATTTCGTTCGAGCCGCGTCGCATCAACAACAATAACGGTGACATCCGGTTGTCCGAAGAGGATGAAATCACGTGCTACTTCTTCGTCGGTACTTGTTGAAAGTAGTGAATACGTTCCGGGAAGGTCAACAAGTTTGAACTGTTTGTTACCATAAACGAATCCCCCTTCGGCGCGGGTTACGGTTTTCCCGGGCCAATTTCCGGTGTGCTGTCGTAAACCGGTTAACGCATTAAAGACAGTGCTTTTGCCTGTGTTCGGATTTCCCGTCAATGCCACAACAAAATCGAACTTCGACATGTTGATGCCGAGTTTCGTAAGGTTGCCGAGATTATGCACAGGACAACTTTCACAATTATTATTTGATGGCTGAGACATACTGTGTTTTATTTCGATGAGAGAACTTTTTGTTTCTGAATAAATATCATCCCCGCATGTTGTTGCCTGAGTGCGACGAGTGCGCCGCGAATATTATACGCTGTTGGGTCTCCGGAAGCATTTTTCAATTCAGCACGGATTGTTGTTCCCGGAACAACTCCAAGATCCATCAATCGTCTCCGTTGCGGTGAACGTAATGCTTTGGAGATACCAAGAACTTTTGCCTCTTCACCGATACTTAGTGATGACAAAACTTCTTGCGGCGAAGTGATACGTTCTGCTTCTTCCATAAACGGTGCGACCGTAATGTTATTTGTCAGAAGTGGCAAGAGAATGATTTCGTCACCATCTGCTACGAAACGGACATGTTCGTTCGTCGGTTCGAGCATCATAACCTGCATGCCGACATATAATCCGTGTGCAACGAGTTGTGCATAAACTGCTTCGGGTTCATCTTCGATGTGTGTGATTACACCGAACTCTCTCTCGTTCATCATCAACATTGGCTTCCCTTTTCTTGGAGGAACTTCTCCGCTTGGAGTAGGTATCGGGTCGCCGTGAGGGTCGAAATGGGGATTTCCAATCTGTGCGGCAAGTGTTTCGGTTTGAGATGCGGTAAGTTTATGTTCTGCGCGCTCGGCAGATGAATGCCATTTCGTCGGAGGAACGCTTGTCTCATCAGCAAGATACCGTTCCCATAAACGGTGAACACGGATGATGCGAAGTGCATATGACGATCCCTCTTTTGTAAGCGAAACACCGTTTTCTCTTGTTGTCAATAATCCCAGCGACGACAAACGTGTCAGCAATGCGGCGGATTCATTCGTTGAAATATGTAATGTCCCCGCGATACTTTCCGTAGTGCAGTTGATATTTTTGTATTCACAATCATAGATATGCTTGAGAGCATCTTCTATTAATACACGTTTTGTCCCAAGTTGCTTACGCATCCATAGCGAACGAAGTCCATAACGTGGAAGAAACACTATAGTGATGATGCTAAGAAGAATTCCGAACATTATCAACGCATCAGACGGTTCAGTAAAAAAGGAAACTTCATTCATATCATATCCAATGTTGGTATAACTTTATTTACTCCGAAACTTGAATGAAGATACTTCTTGCCATTACCGGGCTAAGAGGGATTTCTCTGTTCTTCATTTTGATAATGACAGAACCATCGTACTTTACTTTTTGTGTGATGAGAAGTTTCGTGTTTAATCCTAAACCTAATTTGGTGAGAAGTTGTAATACCTCTGGGCTATCATCACTAACGCGAACGATGATACCTTCCGTATTTATATTGCAATCTGAAAGAGATGTGAAAGAAATTTCGTTGAGTTCTCCTTCGGCAGTTGGAATTGGGTCTCCGTGCGGGTCAACTTTCGGAAAGCCAAGAGCTTTATCAAGACGATTTTCTAATTCATCTGAGGTAACATGTTCAAGCCGCTCAGCTTCATCATGGACTTCATCCCAAGTGTAATTGAGAAACGTTACGAGAAACATTTCCCAAAGACGATGACGACGAACCATTTTCAACGCAAGCCGTTTCCCGTCTTCTGTAAGTTTCACTCCTTGATACGGTTCGTAATGCAAGAGCTGTTTTTCAGATAATTTCTTAATCATATCTGTAACGGAGCCAGCGCCGATTCCGAGATGTTTAGCCAGCGAAGTTGTTAGAACAGTTTCATCTTCACGCTCTAAGCGATAAATACTTTTTATGTAATCTTCAGTTGATGAATTTACCATATTCCAAAAAAATAATTTAGGACTGCCTAAATATATGTTTTGTTATGTAGAAATGCAAGTCAGGGTATAAAAAAAGTCAGTTATTTTTTAACTGACTTCATTGAAGGGGGAAAATATTAAACTGAAACTTTTCGGACTACAAACAAATTATAGAGTAACATGAGAATTGCTGAACCAAGTCCAATGGCTCCTACTATGTACCACATCATCGGATCGTAATGGATTTGTGTTGAAGAAGTCACTGCATCTTTGATTTCATAAAGATAATTTGACCGTAACCAATCAGCCATGTAACCCGCAGTGAACGCGCCGATTGCAACAGGCAAAAAAGCAAATCCCATAAAAGTACCGACTTGTTCTTTCGGCGCAAGTGCACTGACGTATTCATAAAATCTTGGAGATTGCGTTGCTTCGCCTAAAGCAAACAAAGCGACTCCAACTATTGCTGCAGTTACAGTCGGAACCGCACCGATGATGAACCAGCAACCGCTGGCAATAAAAAATCCAATTGTCATAGCGGTGATTGGCGACCAACGTTTTACAAGGGCAGTTATAGGAACGCTTAATAAAATAATTGTCCAAGCATCAACTGTTTCCAATAACTCAAATCGGGAAAAGTTTAGCACATTTGTTACATAAAAAGGAAACGAGTAAAAGATTTGCCAGAACATTATCCAGAAGCCTGAAAAGATTACCAAAAAACTAATGAAACGGACATTGAGAAATACCATTGCCATATCTTTAAATACTTGCCCAAAGGTTCTCACATTTTTGTTCTCATCCGATGAAACTGGTTCTTTGAAAAAGATTAATGTTCCTATGAGTA
>JACPVN010000176.1 GCA_016191715.1 Ignavibacteriota bacterium
GATGATGGCAAAATTATCTGAACTTCTTCCGGCGGACGGAATTGTGTCGTCAACATAAAGAACGTCAACAACAGGAACGCCACATCCACCATCGGAGTCATGTCTATCTTGACAGCAATCCGGGCTTTTTTAAATTTTGGCATAATTTCACCTTTGAGGTGTTACTTCGTTTTTGCTGTTAATGTTTGAATTACGTCGTAACTTGCTTCGTCAATCATATAAGTGAAATGGTCAACCTTATTGACGAAAAAGTTGTAAGCGATAATACCAACTATACCGCCGAAGATTCCAAGCGCTGTGTTGATAAGTGCTTCGGAAATACCGATGGAAAGTTGAACCGCATCCGGTGCGCCTGCATGAGCTAAGGCAGAGAACGCGCGAATCATTCCGATAACCGTACCTAACAAACCGAACATTGTCGAGACAGATGCAATCGTTGACATCGCAATTAGGTTGCGTTCGAGAATCGGCATTTCAAGTGCAGTCGCTTCTTCGATTGAGCGTTGGACTTCTGCCATTTGCTTACTTGCTTCTAAACTCTTGTCCTTCGCGAGTACACTATATTTTTCCAGACCGGAACGGATGATATTTGCCATCGAGCCGCGCTGTTTATCACATGCGGCAATTGCGCTTTCAATATCTCCGGTGGATAATGAACCCTGAAGATTTTTTAAAAACGATGCTAACGAACCTCTTCCCTGAGCTTTTCTCAAAGAGAGCATTCGCTCAATAACATATGTGATAACCATAATGGAAAGAGTGATTAACACAGGCACGATTGGTCCGCCTGTATAAACAGTTCCCATAAGGTTGGTTGGTTTCTCCCGGTTTTCTCCGTCGGAGAAATTGTCGGGGCTTCCTAAAATATAAAGATAGATTGCGAAAGATATTGCAAGAGCGCCAACGACTAAAATGGTGGCGAATACGGATTGTTTCATTTGAACTCCATGAATTAGTTGAAACGAGTGTGAATTAACTTAGTGATTTTTCTTTTACAAAACTCTGTACTGCCTCTTCGACTGTATCGTGCGTGTCGAAAATATCAATCAACTTGGTAACGACAAGAAGGTTCTGAACGTTGTTGCTTAATCCTGCCAGTTTTACTTCACCGCCTATTTTCGCGTACGAAGTATGCGAACCTATTAACGCTCCAATCCCGGAACTGTTGATGTAATTTACCTTCTTGAGATTGATAACTAAAAATTTATTTCCCTGTTCAATGAGGTCGCTGTATGCTTCCCGAAAACTGTCTGTTTCACTATCGCCGACTAATGAACCTTTGATTTCGATAATACCTATTCGACCATTTTTTTCTGTCTTTGCTTTAACAGCCATGATATTCCTTAATGAATTCTAACTGAGTGTTTTTTTAACAATTACAATGAACTGCTTTTTAGTTCTCAAATTAAATGCCAGCTATTGAGAATTTTATTATCTGAAAAGTGTTCAAATTGATAGATTAGTTTGGGAAGGTTTATAGCGCACTCCCTATCCGTCTTGCATTTTGCAAGAAAAATTTCGTTGCCTCCATTTAGTTGCTGTAACTTGTTATATCAGATAGCGTAATTCATCTTGCATTATGCAAGATGGGGACAACTAAAGTCCATACTTTTTTCGTTTTCTCCAGAGTGTTGCAGGGTCAATGTTTAACACCTTCGATGCTTCGTCGAGGTCTTTTGTTACTTTCAGAACACGGGAAATATGTTGCTGTTCAATATGTTCAAGTGAGAGCAACCCGATTTTCTCAGTATCAATATGTTGGATTTCCTCCGGCAAATGCTGAGTGTTGATACTCCCATCCCGCGCGATAATTGTTGCACGTTCAATCACGTTTTCCAACTCTCGAATGTTTCCGGGCCAGCGGTATGAAATCAGCAACTTCACCGCATCGGCTGAAATCTCCGCTTCATTTCTTCCGCTTGAAAACTTATGAATGAAATGATAAATCAACAGGAGCAAATCTTCCGGTCGCTCGCGTAACGGCGGAAGTGAAAGTCGCACTGTGTTGATTGTGTAATACAAATCTTCACGGAAATTCCCTTCCTGAAGTGATTCGACAAGACGCCTGTTCGTCGCGGCGATAACACGGACATCCACCTTGCGAGTAATATTTTCTCCGACGCGTTCAAACTCACGCGATTGTAAGAACCGCAATAACTTCACCTGAACAGGTTGCGCAATCTCTCCCACTTCATCTAAGAAAAGTGTTCCTCCTTCCGCAACTTCAAATCTTCCCTCCCTATCTTTGTACGCTCCGGTGAATGCGCCTTTGGTATGACCAAACAATTCACTTTCTAACAAACTCTCTGCAAGAGCGGCGCAGTTTACTTTTACAAATGGTTTCCCCCGACGCGTACTTTGTTCGTGAATATATTGTGCAACAAGTTCCTTCCCCGTTCCGCTTTCTCCTTCAATTAATACAGTTAACATGCTGTCTGCAACTTGAGTGGCTAACTCAAGTTGTTGAACCATTACAGGATTTTTCGTAATGATTTTATTTGATTTCGATTCCGATAACTTACTTCGTAAATCCCTCACCTCTTGTTGAAGTTGGTGATATTCAAAAACTTTCTCGGTGAATGCCTGAAGTTCTTTCAGGTCGAACGGCTTTTGAAGGAAGTCATACGCACCATTCTTCATTGCTTCAACGGCACTATCCACAGTACCATACGCGGTAATCATCACCGCTGTAATTTCAGGGCAACTCCTTCGAAGTTCCTTCAACACAGCCATACCATCCATTGGTTGCATCATTAAATCAATAAACGTGAGTGAATACTTTTTATCTTTCACATGTTCAAGCGCTTTTATGGGATTGAGAAATCCATCAACTTCAAAATCTATGGATTGCAATCCAATGGTCAGAGTTTTGAGGATGTTCGGTTCATCATCAATAATGATTATACTGCCGCGTTGATTCATGATGCTTTTCCTTGCTGAACGGGAAGGAGAAACGTGAACGTACTTCCCTTATCAAGTTCACTCTCCACCCAA
>JACPVN010000177.1 GCA_016191715.1 Ignavibacteriota bacterium
AATCCGATTCATACGATTGCAACATGGGCGCATGAAGCGGGCGCAAAAATATTTGTTGACGCCGCACAACTCGCGCCGCATCGTTCCATCAATATCTTACCAAACGAACATCCCGAACATATTGATTTCATCGCGTTCACTGCTCACAAAATGTATGCACCATTCGGCATAGGCGTATTGATTGGTGCGAGGGAATTTTTCGAACAGGGCGACCCGGACATGGTTGGCGGTGGTGTAGTGAATGTCGTTACGCTTGAAGAAGCGCACTGGAACGCGCCGCCGCATCGTGAAGAAGCGGGAAGTCCGAATGTGCCGGGTGCGATTGCATTTGCAAAGGCAATTTCAATGCTTCAATCAATCGGCATGGATGCAATTGCCGAACATGAAACGAAACTCCTCGAATATGCTTACAGCAAGTTGAAGAAAATTTCAGGTGTCACGTTATACGGTCCGTTACAAAATTTCAAAGAGAAAGTCGGAGTGATGACATTCAATGTTGACGGGCTTGACCACAGTTTAGTAGCGGCAATCTTCAGCGTCGAAGGGGGAATCGGGTTGAGGAATGGCTGTTTTTGCGCTCATCCGTACGTGAAACGTTTGCTCAAAGTTACTCCTGAGCAGGACGACTATTTTAGTAAGCGAATGTTGGACGGCGACAAATCCGAAATGCCGGGAATGGTTCGCGCATCGCTCGGTTGTTACAACAATGAAGACGACATTGACTCGTTTATTGAAATGCTGGAGCAAATCGTTCGTCGTGAGTACAAAGGCGAATACATATTGAACGGAAAATCCGGTTCGTATTCTGCTAAAGGTTTCGACTGGAATCCGACACGTTAATTGTTATCGGTTATAAGTTATTCGGAAATATCAAAACAGTACTCAGTAACTTGTAGCGTATAACCTATAACGTTTAACTTATAACAATCAGAAAATCCGAAATGAATCTTGAAGTTCTCAACATTATCCCAATCATGTTGTTCTCCATCGCTTTCCATGAAGCGGCGCATGGTTGGATGGCGAACCGGCTTGGTGACCCGACTGCAAAACAATTGGGAAGAATCACGCTCAATCCAATTCCGCATATTGACCCGGTCGGTTCCATTATTGTTCCGCTTATTTCACTTCTTGTTTCGGGACGAGTATTTATCGCGTGGGCAAAACCGGTTCCCGTCAATCCAATGAACTTTTCCAACTACCGTCGTGATGATATGTTGGTTTCGATTGCAGGTCCCGCTTCAAATATCATCATGGCTTTTATCTGTACCGTCATCTTTATTCTTCTCTCTCAGTTCGCTCCGGATTCCTACGACCCGTTTGTGAAGGACTCGCTTGCAAATAGCGCGTGGGATTATCTGTTGATGATGTTCGGCGGCGGTATCATGCTCAATGTCGGACTTGCTGTGTTTAACATGATTCCTATTCCTCCGCTTGATGGCTCACATGTTCTCGCATCCTATCTTCCTGATAGAGTTGCAGACCAATATGAAAGCGTTGGCTTCTTTGGAATTTTTCTTGTCGTCATGCTGATGAACTGGCAACCGTTTGCTTCGGTTGTGTACAATGTTGTTGCAGCGCTCGCGCTTCCATTTTTTTTGATGATAAGGATGTTTACGTAAGAAGTATGTCACGAAGAATTGTTATTCTTGCAGAAGGAAAATTCGACCCGTTAAAATCGAAGACTGCCAATCAGGCGATCAGATATATTCCTGAAGAAGTTGTCGGAGTCATTGATTCGACACAAGCAGGCAAAACTGCTCAACAAGCAATTGGATTTGGCGGAAACATTCCCATCTTTTCTGATTTGAGAACATCGTTACTCCAAAAGCCGGATACATTGCTCATCGGAATAGCACCGACAGGCGGGCGACTTCCCGATTCGTGGAGACGATGGATTGTTGAAGCAATTGAAAACAAACTGAACATCATCAGCGGTTTACATACGATATTATCTGACGATGAGGAGTTCAAACAGAAAGCAATTCAGCACGAAGTTGAACTTGTTGACTTGAGGAAAATTTCTCCTGAATATGAAGTTGTCTCGAAAGGTTTGTGGAAGAATCGGAAAGCAAAAACTATTCTTACAGTTGGAACAGAATGCAACGCGGGAAAAATGACTGCATCCTTAGAACTACATCGTGAGTTTGTCCGCCGAGGATTGAAGTCGGATTTTCTTGCAACGGGACAAACGGGAATGTTGCTTTCCGGTCGCGGTTTCGCAGTTGATTCCATCATCAGCGATTATGTTGCCGGAGGAATCGAACATGAAATTGAAAAGCGGATTTCTGAAGGCGCTGAGTTCATTCACGTCGAAGGACAAGGTTCGCTCACACATCAGGGATATTCAAGCGTAACGCTCGGTTTAATGCATGGCACAATGCCCGATGCAATGATTATGGTGCATCATCCTGTTCGAGTAGAAGATGATTACGGATTTCCGATGTCGGATGTCAAAAAGTTGAATGCATTGCACGAAATGATTCTCGAACCGTTTCGGGAATCAAAAGTTGTCGGCATTGCAGTCAACACTGCGATGATGACGAAGCAACAAGTTGATGTTGCA
>JACPVN010000178.1 GCA_016191715.1 Ignavibacteriota bacterium
CTGAAAATCTATAATGTGCTGGGGCAGGAGGTGAGAACACTTGTTGATGGGATTCAAGAGGCAGGATTTAGGGTGCAGGAATTTGATGCAACGGGATTGCCGAGCGGGATTTATTTTTATCGGTTGCAAGCCGGTCCTTCGTCAGGCTCAGGACTAGCTTTCACAGATGTGAAGAAGTTGTTGTTGATGAGGTAGTTGAGTATGTGAGTAGATGAGATGAAGCCGATTCCAGAAAGATGGGGTCGGCTTTCTTCATTTTTCTAATGTTTTTTGTTGTGCTGGATATTTCCTAACTTTGAACCCGATGTTCTACGAAATAGAATTAAACCAGCCCTTTTTACTCGATAAACCACACGACCATTGCGGAATCTTTGGAATCTTCCGTCATCCAAAAGCTTCGCACATGACGTATTACGGATTGCACGCGCTTCAACATCGAGGGCAGGAAGGTTCGGGCATTGTTACCTCTGAATTTGATTCCGAAGCAAAGAAATATCGTTTTCATTTTCACAAGGATTTCGGACTTGTGAACGATGTTTTTCGGGATGATAAACTCTTCGCCGATGTGCTGAAAGGCGAATCTGCCATCGGACACAATCGTTATTCAACGACCGGCGCTTCCGATAGCAAAGTGAATGTTCAGCCAATCACCGTGAACTATCGAGGCGGAAATGTCGGGATTGCACACAATGGAAACCTCACCAACTTTCATTCTCTCCGCAAGCGGCTTCAGGATGAAGGGACGATTTTCCAAACGACATCCGACACGGAAATTATTCTTCATCTTATTGCAAAGAGTAAAGAGCAGGACCAAATCAAACAAATTGTTGATGCGCTGAATCAAGTCGAGGGCGCTTTCTCGTTGGTGATTCTGACGGATGATAAACTAATTGCGGCGCGTGACCCGTACGGTTGGCGACCGCTTGCCGTTGGAAAACTTGACGGAGCGTTCGTCGTTGCTTCGGAAACTTGTGCGTTTGATATTATTGATGCAGAATACGTTGGTGATGTTCAGCCGGGAGAAGTATTAGTGTTTGATGAAGAAGTGTTGAGAACCGGTCAGCCAAAATCGTACAGATTGAATACAACTGTCGCTCAGCCGCATCACTGCATTTTCGAGTACATTTATTTTTCCCGTCCTGATAGTAAAATCTTTGGTGAAAGTGTTAACCGTGTTCGCCGCAGATTAGGGAAAGCGCTTGCGCAGGAACATCCTGTTCAACCGAAAGAAACGGAAAAAGTTATTGTTATCAATGTTCCTGATTCGAGCAATACGGCAACGCTTGGCTTCGCTTCTGAAAATGAAAAGAATGGCTTGAAGACGAAATATGAAATTGGTTTGATACGAAGTCACTATGTCGGGCGCACATTTATTCAGCCGGAACAGGAAGTGCGCGACATAAAAGTGAAGATGAAATTCAACACAGTGAAGGGAGTGTTGAAGGATAAAGAGGTTGTCATTGTTGATGACTCGATTGTGCGAGGGACAACTTCCAAACAGTTGGTAGAGTTGATTCGAGAGGCGGGAGCGAAGGCAATTCATTTCAGAATCTCTTCGCCGCCGATACATTACCCTTGTTTCTATGGTATGGATTTTCCGAGTTCGGAAGAACTGATTGCGAATGTTTTTCAAGGTAATGTGGAAGCAATCGGGAAGTATCTTGGCGTTGATAGTCTTGGTTATCTTTCTTTAGAGAAGTTACTGGAAACTGTGCCTCATGAAAACGGAGAGACGTATTGTACCGCGTGTTTCAGTGGGAAGTACCCGACGAATGTTCAAACGCACTCGAAGACGGAGCATGAGTGTTAGTGATTTTGTGGATACTGCTCAGGTGATACAGTGGATGTAAGACGATGTTGCTTTCTTTGACGATATCTAACCCATCCCCCGGCCCCTTCCCTTGCACAAGGGAAGGGGAGTGATGTCGCGCTGATATGTTTATGAATAAGACATGGACAATTTCCAATGGGTTGAGTGTCACACGAATTCTCCTTATCATTCCCGTTGTTGTGTTGCTCATATCGAATCCACGAGCAAACAGATGGTATGTGTTTGCTCTTATTGCACTTGGCGCACTGACTGATTTTCTTGATGGTTATTTTGCACGGAAGTATTCACAAGTAACAGACCTTGGAAAAATTCTTGACCCGCTTGCGGATAAGATTTCGCTCGGTTTGTTGGCAGTTATTCTTGCTATACTTCAAATACTTCCGGTTTGGTTTATTGTTTGTGTTCTGTTTCGTGATGTGTTGATATTTTTTGGCGGGATGTACATTCAACGAACAAAAGGGATTGTACTGCAATCAAACTGGCTTGGCAAGTGGACAGCAGGTGTACTTGCAATCCTTGTCGTTGTCGCCGTCCTTAATTTTGATGAACTGAATTTAATCAAAACTGTTTTGCTTTATGGAACAACGTTGATGTTAGTATTGTCGTTCGTTTCGTATGCAAAGCGATTTGTTGACGGTTGACAGTTCGTAGTTGTCAGTTTGTTACTCTTTATTCTGAGTACTTAGTACTCAACTACTTTTTTTTACTTTTGAATTTTTAATTTTGAATTGGACAGATGGGCTTTTTTGACGCATTTAAACTCTCACGACTAAAAGAAGGACTTGCCAAAACACGGGACAACATCATTGGCAAAGTCCAGAAAATTCTTACCAGCAAAACCAAGATTGATGAAGAGGTTCTTCAGAGTATTGAAGAAGCGCTCATCGCCGGAGATGTTGGTGTTGAAACATCAATGAAAATTCTTGAACGGATTCGTGAACGGGTGAAGAAAAAAGGATATCAGGAGACGAGTCAACTTGATTCGCTTATCAGAGAAGAGATTCAGTCACTCTTTATGAACGGCGCGACAACGGATGAGGAGCCGTTCGCTGTTCCATCCAATCACAAGCCGCATGTTATTATGATTGTCGGAGTGAACGGAGTCGGGAAGACGACAACGATTGGGAAACTCGCGTACAATTACAACAATGCCGGAAAGAATGTTGTCATCGCGGCGGCAGATACATTTCGTGCGGCGGCGAACGAGCAACTTGAGATTTGGGCGAAGCGTGCAGGCGTTGCCATCATTCAACAGCAACATGGTGCTGACCCGGCATCCGTTGCGTTTGATGCGTTGAAGTCGGCACAATCGCAGAACGTTGATGTGATGATTATTGATACTGCCGGACGGCTTCATACAAAAGTCAATCTTATGGAAGAATTGAAGAAGATAAGTCGTGTGTTGCAAAAGTTAGATGCGAGCGCGCCGCATGAAGTTTATTTAGTGTTGGATGCGACGACCGGACAAAATGCAATTCAACAGGCGAAACAATTTAGCGCGGTGGCGGCAGTAACAGGATTGGTTCTTACAAAATTGGACGGAACAGCGAAAGGCGGAGTTGTACTTGGAATTAGTCAGGAGATGAATCTTCCGGTAAAGTATATTGGTGTAGGTGAACGTATTGATGATTTACAGCCGTTCAACCGGAAGGCGTTTGTGGAGGCGTTGTTTGGGAAGTGACGAGAAAATATAGAGTTCAAATTGAGCCGAATACATGTTGAATATTACAGAACTTTGTCAAAGAATTATTGAAGGCAAGTATGAGTTAAGTATTCATGCATTTCGTCGGATTGCGGAGCGGAACATATCGAGACGGAGATCAAGCAATCTGCAAATAACTCCAAACTTATTGAAGATTATCTGGAGGATAAATATGGACCGTCTTCGTTATTGCTTGGATGGACAGTCAATCAAAGACCAATCCATTTACATGTTTCACGGTTAGAAAATATTCTTGTAAAAATCATTACATTATACCAACCCATTATTGATGAGTGGGAAAACAATTTTACACAAAGGAAAAGATAAAGTATGAAATGTGAAATTTGTGGTGTAGGAACAAGAATGCCCTCAACAGTAAGCGAACATTTTTTTGTTGATGGCAAATGGGTACTTGTGGAAAACATTCCGGTTGAAGTCTGCAAACACTGCGGTGAGGCAACATTTAGTGCGGGTACTGCTGAGCATGTTCGACGGATTGTCCAGAGCGGTGAACGTCCGAGAACCGCAGTTGAAACTCAGGTGTATGAATACTCTTGAAAAAATGAGGCAATGTAGATAGGCATGAAATTGTAATTATACTAAAGTGAAAAAGGAATAATTTTATGAGTACAGCCGAGATGCAAAAACGAATTAAATATGTGAATGATGCGAAAGGGCAAAAGACCGAAGTCATTATTCCATACAGTTTATTTCAGGAATTTCTTGAAATGAAAATAAGCATGGAGATTTATGAACAAGAAGATGTTCAACAAAGTTTGAAACGAGCGAAAAAACAAGTTCAGGATAAGAAAACAAAAGCATTTAAGGATATTGAACAGGCGATTCAGTGGCTCAACCAGTAGAACTTGTTCTTACTCCTGAATTGAAAGAATCATATCAAAAACTTCCTCTTGAAATTCAAAAAAAGTTCGACAAGCAACTTCGATTCTTATCTGTAAATCCCCTGCACCCTTCTTTAAAAATTCATAAATTAAATGGAGATTGGGAATTTTATATTGACATCCATTACCGTTGCTTGTTTCAAAGAGAGGGGAGTAAATATATCTTATTCACGATAGGGACACACAAACTTGTTGACCGTTATAAAATCAAGTAGTGGAGTTGTTCTTGGCATCAGTCAGGAGATGGATCTTCCAGTAAAATATATTGGTGTCGGTGAACGTATTGATGATTGACAGCCGTTCAATAAGAAGGCGTTTGTGGAGGCGTTGGTCGGGAAGTGATATGCACCGAGTAATAGCTAATACTTTATGAGTTGTTATAAATATAAAAATATAATTTTCTTTTTATCATTATTCTTTTTTATAGGTTGTTCAAAGGACTGGAGAGATGAATATTTTGAACATGAGGTCTATAAAGAAGTGACACTAAAGAGATGGTATGAGTTTGATTCAACTGAGTACAAATTTTGGTTTGCCGACTCAAGTTTTGAAACTTTTAATGAACAATCCCAACGAATAAGTAATGACCACATGAGTTTCTATGCCTATGATATATCAGGGAAAATAATAAAAAATACTTATTGCTTAAGGGAGCAATATGATAATCCGTTAGTTGATAGATATTACTATGATACAAAAGGTAATCTAATAAAAATAACAACTGAGAGTCCCTTCAAGAATAATAATTATGATTCTGTAAGAGAAAATAATACTTATGATAGTAACGGTTTATTGGTGACCAAGAAATTTGGAAGTAAGCCACAAAGTAGGACTGAAATATTTACATACTATGATAATAAAAATGTAAAAACTATAACACGTCGTTTTTTTAATGAAAATGTTAACAAATGGGATGAATCTTTAGTAACACTATTTTATGACGATGAAAATAATTGTGTTCGTAAACAGAAAATTAAAATTGGTGAAGATCTTCTAACAATATCTAATAACTATTATGATAGTCAGAAAAGGTTGACTAAATCTGTGGACACCACGCTCACCTCAAGGAGCAATACCAAATTGATTATTCAAAAAAATACAGTACACCATGCATATTATGGAAAACGAGAATACAAATATGATACACAGAATAGATTATTAGAAGAAATAATATACCGTCCTGATTATAAAACACCTTATGCTAAAATTGAGTATGAGTATAAAAAATATCAAATAAAATCTTTTCTTAATCTTTATTATTGGGATGAACAATACAATAACTGATATTACGAGAGTCGAATGATCCTTTCATATAAATACTTCGATCTTCAACTTCACCACACCTTCACCATCTCCCGCAGTTCGAAAGAGGTAGAGCCGTGTGTGATTGTTGAACTTGAGCATGACGGCATTATCGGTTACGGAGAAGCGGCGCCATCTGAGCGATATGGCGAAACGGCGGAAACGGTGATGAATTTCCTGCGCAACATCAGTCTGCAACAGTTCGATGAGCCGTTTCAACTTGATGAGATATTATTTTATGTCAATAATTTTGCGGAAGGAAATACATCAGCGAAGGCGGCGATTGATATTGCTTTGCATGATTGGATTGGGAAGAAACTAAATTTACCTCTATGGAAATTGTGGGGATTGAACAAAGAGAAAGCTCCCCTTACTTCTTTCACCATTGGAATTGATTCGCTTGATGTTATTGAGAAGAAAGTGAGAGAAGCAGAACCGTATCCGATTCTGAAAGTCAAAGTTGGAGTAGCAAACGATGAAGAAATCATCAAGACGATTCGAAAGGTGACAGATAAAGTTCTTCGTGTTGATGCAAACGAAGGATGGAAAATCAAAGAGCAAGCAAGAGATAAAATTCTCTGGCTTGAAGAACAAGGTGTCGAGTTTATCGAACAACCGATGCCTGCATCTCAGTTAGACGATATTGCTTGGTTGCGGGAACAAGTTCACATTCCAGTCATTGCAGATGAAAGTGTTATCAGTCTGCAAGACATTCCTAAATTGTATGGTGCCTTCGATGGCATCAACATCAAATTGATGAAATGTACAGGCTTGCGCGAGGCGATGAGGATGATTCACACTGCGAAAGCGGCTGGCATGAAAGTCATGCTCGGTTGCATGATAGAAAGTTCTGTTGCAATCTCCGCCGCTGCACAACTTTCTCCCATGGTTGATTATGCCGACCTTGATGGGAACATTCTTATCTCGAACGACCCGTTTCGTGGAGTAACTGTTGTTGGCGGGAAGTTGGAGCTTAATGAGTTA
>JACPVN010000134.1 GCA_016191715.1 Ignavibacteriota bacterium
AAAAAATGAAAGAGCAAGTCGAAGTGGAAGTGAAACGACGGCTGAAAGAAATTACTTACGACCGGGAAATTGAAGAGAAGAAACGGAAAGTGTTGGAGAAACAAAATGAACATCTGGAGAAGCGGGCTCTTGAAGCATCCGTCAAAGAGATGACAACGACACGGCAGAAAGAATTTGCCGCCATCAGCACAGAGGGTTCAAAAAAGATTGAAGAGGTCGAACGCAATCTGATGGAACAGATGAACTCCGTTCTTGAATCAAAGCAGCGGCAGATGGAGGAAGAATTGCAAAGAAGAATAAATGAGTTGAAAGTCGTCGCAACTCCATCCTCGCAAACTACGCTCCCTCCGTTATCATCGTTACAGCAAGTGCAAATCAGCAGTAATCCCGCTTTCGCCCGTTCAAAAGAACAGCAGGAACGGGAAATTCAGGAACGGTTAATTACAGAACGAAAACGAATTCAGGAGGAGATGACGCAACGGATGCAGGAAGAACATAAACGGGTTCAGGAGGAACTGACCGAGCATCTGAAAAACGAACACAAAAACGAACTCAAACGGGAGTTGGAAAAGGCACGGCAACAGGCGTTAGCCGCATATCGCTATGCGTTGATTTCCTTGATGCAATACAAAATTCCTTCTGATGTTCAGCAAGTTATTGCTGGTACAATGCGTGCACCGCTTTCCATCACTGATGATGAACACAAAGAACTCGAACGCGCAGCTCAGGTTGATGCGTACATTCAGGCAATAAGGGCGATGTTAAGCAAAGGTACCCCGACTGTGGAAGATACTGCAATGCTTGCTTCACTTCAACAACTGTACTCTATCTCGCAGGACGAACATAAGAACCTGACAAAGCAAGTAAAGAAAGAACTTGGATTACCGGATGAAACAGCAATCATCTTAGCAATTGATGATGATCCGCCGGTTCTGGAATTTGTTGCACACATTCTCAAACAAACATATCTCAATGTTTACACTGCCGATAGTGTCCCCGCGGCAGAAAATCAACTTGAGAACATTACGCCGAACTTAATACTGTGCGACGTTGCCTTACCCGGCGTAGGCGGATTTACATTCTATGAGAATATTCGAAAAGGAATGTACAGCGAGAATTTGAAAACCGTGCCGTTCATTTTCGCCAGTGTCCTTGGCGACCAGTATCTCATTAATGCTGCAAAACAGTTGGGCGCAAAAGCATATTTAGTTAAACCGTTTACACGGGAAACGCTTGAAAGTACAGTCAAGCAAGCAATAGTTTAAAATGAACAGATAGATTTTTCGTTTCACAACTCATTTCACTCGCAGTCAACTATGAACCATCACACCACGCCGGAAAAAATTCAGGAATCCATTTACCAAATATCGGAAGCGGCAATGGAAGCCACTTCGTTGCAAGAATTATTTCTCTCAATCCACAAAACTATCGGGCAACTTCTTCCGGCGACTAATTTTTATATTGCATTGGTAGAGCCGGAAACCAAACTCCTCCATTTTTCTTTTTGGGTTGATGAATTTGACCCGCAACCCACTCCACGAAAATTGGGGAAAGGACTAACAGAATTTGTCCTTCGTACCGCTGAAGCGCAACTTATTCCGTCGGAACGATTTGAAGAATTAGTGAACAAAGGAGAAGTTCAACAAGTCGGTTCTCCTTCGATTGATTGGCTCGGTGTGCCATTGAAAATCCGAGAGAATACCATCGGCGTTTTAGTCTTACAAAGTTACACCGAAGGAGTCCGTTACGATGAAGATGATAAAGAAATGCTCAGGTTCGTATCAAACCAAATAGCAATGGCAATTGAACGGAAACGGACAGAGGATAAATTACGCGAATCAGAAGCGAAGTTCCGTTCGCTGTTCAACCATGTATATGACGGAGTATATCAAACAACACCCGAAGGGAACATCGTCACGGCAAATCCTGCATTGGTAAGAATGTTGGGCTACGATTCAGAAGAAGATTTTCTCGGTGTGAATGTCGGCGCAGATTTGTACATCAATCCTGATGAGCGGGAATATTGGTCGAAAGTATTAGACGAAAAAGGTGTCATCCGAAATGCCGAACTTCATTTGAGAAAGAAAAACGGTGAACAAATTGTCGCTCTGGAAAACGCCTATGCTGTTCGCGATGCAAATGGAAAACTCCTGTATCAGGAAGGAACATTGACAGACATTACCGAACTGAAACAATATGAAGAAGAATTGGAAGTTCAACGAGCGTATTTTGAACAGTTGTACCAAAGCGCTCCCGAAGCAATAGTTATTTTAGATAATGAAGACCGGGTGTTGAGAATCAACAGAGAGTTTGCGCGAATGTTCGGATACTCGCAGGAAGAAATTGCTCAACAACCAATTAACGAAATCATTGTTCCTGAATCCATGAGAAATGAATCAATCTTTCTCACACAAACTGTGGCACAAGGACAGGTAGTAAGCGCTGAAGCAGTTCGAAAAAGAAAAGATGGTGAATTCATTCATGTTTCAATCTTAGGTACTCCGATTCTGACAGAGAACGGACAAGTTGGTGTATATGGAATTTACAGAGACATCACGGAACGGAAACACCGCGAAGTAGAACGTGAACGACTATTAAATGAAATCCAGGATGCGCTGGGAAAAGTAAAAACCTTGAGCGGGCTATTGCCAATTTGCGCGAATTGCAAGAAAGTCCGGGACGATAACGGATACTGGAATCAAATCGAAGTGTATATCAGTGAACACTCCAGCGCAGACTTCACCCATGGAATTTGTCCGGACTGTTCGAAGAATTTGTACGGCGACAAATTGAAGAAAAAATGAAATGGATTTTTTAATCAAATAACTCAAGTTGAATCATAGGAGTTAAGGAAGACGACGAGAGTTGTGCTCTTTTGTTCTCCGGTGTCGGCTCGTTTTGAATTTGCCGGATTGCCCGGAAACTGTGGAGGATTTGATTCTCCTCCCGATGTAACTCCCCTGCAGAAAGATAACTTCCACGAGGATGGATAATCTGATTATGAATATTCTGCATCAATACTTCTTTCTGTGCTTTACACTTTATCGTACTCTTCTGATGTTCGTTTCAACTCAAGAGCAAATTCAATTGCTTGTTCTTTGTTGGTGA
>JACPVN010000135.1 GCA_016191715.1 Ignavibacteriota bacterium
GATGAGATTCAGGATGCAGGATTCAAGTCGCAGGAATGGAACGCAAGCAGATATTCATCCGGTGTGTACTTCTATCGTCTCAGCGTTCAGGATGCTTCCGGTCATTCGTTCACCGATGTGAAAAAAATGTTGCTGACAAAATAGTCTCTTGTATATTCTTTATCAATCACTAATGAACCAATAACTTATTTTTTTTGGAGTCAATCATGAAATATTCTGTTGTTTATCTATCATTTATTTTTTTATTCTTTGTTGCGACAGTACCTGCACATTCAACAAAGCAAGATGGAAGAAATTTCCTGAGTTCATCCAAACTCCTGAAACAGCCGCTTCTCTTCGAGGAAAACAAAGGTCAAACAGACGGGCGTGTAAAGTTTCTTGCTCGCTCTGCCGGTGGTGTCACGTATTTCTTCACAGAGGAAGGAGTAACGATGATGCTGACAAATACATCAGCGTTGACAGCGAACTTGAGGAGAGACCAATCCGGTTTTTCCAATGAAGAGTTTCTCCAACCTTCAAACACCGAACCACAGACATCCACTCATGTTCTCAAAGCAAAATTTGTCGGCGGGAATACCCATCCTTCTATTGTTGCCGAAGATGCGATGACGAGTACAAGCAACTATTTCATTGGCAATAACCGCAACGAGTGGAAAACGAACATCCCGAACTTCGGACGTATCCGATACAAAGAAGTCTATCCCGGAATTGATGTGGTGTATTATGGAAACGGAGAACAACTCGAGTATGATTTGATTGTCCAACCCGGCGCCGACCCAAGCATCATCAGAATTCATTATGAGGGTATCGGGAATCCACTCGCGTTACAGAACGACGGCGATATTGCCATCACAACAAATGTTGGAATGATGGAAGAGAAGAAACCGTATGCGTATCAGGAATACAAACAGAGTGGCGGGCAAAGCAGAAATGTTGTTGCCGCCGAATGGACATTGCTTGATAACAGCACGATGAGTTTTGCTCTTGGTGCGTATGACCGGAACAGAACACTGTGCATTGACCCGTTATTGTTCAGTACATTTGTCGGAACAAGTACGATTGATGAGACCATGTACAATATTGATCTTGACAACGAGAACAATATTTATGTTTCAGGTCGGACACGCGCTTCTGATTTTCCTGTAACTCCCGGCGCTTATGATGAGGGAGCGAATTTAAGTGATGATGTCGTAGTGATGAAATTCGAAACGACAAATTATTCACTTGTTTATAGTACCTACATTGGCGGGAGCGGTTCTGATCATGTGAGAACAATCTATGCCACCGCAAATCACAGTGTGATTATTTCCGGATTAACTAACTCAACAAATTTTCCAACTCAAAATTCTTACCAAAGCACAAACCATGGCGCGAACGATTTTTTTATTACAAGGCTCAATGCTTCAGGAACGGGGCTTACCTATAGCACGTATGTTGGCGGCTCAGACTATGAGGGAATTGGCAGTCCCACCCGTTCGCTTGCGGTTGACACTGACGAAAACGTCTATATTGTAGGAGAAACAAAGTCCTCGGATTTTCCGGCAACAGTAGTCGTGGGATCCGGAGGGGATTATGATGCATTTGTGTTCAAATTGAACGCTACCGGTTCACAGCGTATGTACGGTACGCGTCTTGGTGGAACAGATGTAGATTGGGCGCTTGCGATAGTTCTTGATGGGAATAATCATGCAGTGATTACCGGTGATACGCGCTCAGCCAATTTTCCCACGACACTGAACGCATATGATAGATTGCACAGCGGTGTACGCGATATCTTCATTTCAAAGATAGATGATTCGGGAAATATAGAATACAGTACGTTTCTTGGCGGGACAAGTGATGAACGGGGCAGAGCAATCAGTCTTGATTCCGATGGTAATGTATATGTCTCCGGTTGGACAACTTCTATTGACTTTCCCCATACCACCGGAGCGTATGATGAAAATCATAATGGCTCGATGGATGTTTTCATCTCGAAATTAAATAGCACTCTTTCTACACTTGTCTCATCAACTTTTTATGGCGGCGGTAGCGATGATTATGTGAACGACATGCTCGTAGATGCAAACAAGAATGTCTATCTCTGCGGCGTTACACTTTCACCGGATCTCCCGACGACACCAACAGCATTTAGTCAAACGTTCAGCGAAGTTGAGGATGTGTTACTTGCAATATTCAAACCCGCCTTGGATACATTGGCTTACGGTTCTTTCCTTGGAGGAAATAATCTTGATGAAGGGTATGCTATCAGACTGACACAGCAACATCATCTTTGGATTGTGGGAAGAACAGCATCCCCCGATTATCCGGTAACTCTCAACGCATTCGATTCAACCTATAGCGGCAATCAGGACATGTTCATAACAGAACTTGAGCTACCTGTTGGCACGTCGTCAATTGCCGGAACTGTGTTCTATGATTTCGACGGAGATGGAAACCGGGACCCCGAAGATTATGGGTTGGCTAATCAATTTGTCGCGCTTGACCCGACACCTTACATTGCGCGCACGGATTCAAATGGTGCGTATTTGTTTCAGCCACTTACGGCTGGTAGCTATACGGTTCGTCTCAACATAAAAGCAGGGTGGAATCAAACCAAACCGCTCAATCCTTCAACATATCCGGTTAATCTTGCCGGCGACCAAACGGTGACGGGGAAGGATTTTGGTGTCAAGGCACAGTGTAACGATTCGTACCTGAGTGCCTTCGGTTATATTTCATGGCCCGGCAATTACACGTCAGCATGCTGTGATACCGAATCATACTATCATATTATTTATAAAAATGACGGTTGCAATGAACTTAGTGGCGCTGTATTATCAATTAACTTTAGTCCTTTTGTACAATACAAAAGTTATGATTCTGATAAACCGGTGACAGTGTTCGGCCCGTGGGGAAATATTCTGGCTATCGAACTTCCACCACTTCGATTCGGTGAACAAGGTGTTATCATTTTAACGGTGCGTGTAAAGAAAAGAAATTGTGACCCGCAAAAAAAGCTAAAAATAATCACTCAACTTTCTTTTTTTCCAAGGAAAAATGGAGTGAATAATAAGTTTGAACTCAAGGATTCCATCGCATGCTCGTTTGACCCCAACGACCTTCGCGTCAGTCCGCGTGGTTGTGGTTCGGCGGGTTTGATTGCTCGGACGGATTCGCTTACTTACTCAATCCGTTTTCAAAATACCGGTTCTGCACCTGCTCATCTCATCGTAGTTAAAGATACAATAGATGAAGACCTTGACCTTTCAACTCTGCAGGAACTTGGAAGCAGTCATCCGTACTTGATACAGGTGAACGGCCGGGAAGTGTCATGGATATTTCCGGACATTGAACTTCCCGATAGTTCTACTAATGAACCGGAAAGTCACGGCGTGATTATGTTTCAGATAAAACCGATAAACGGCCTCACAGCAGGAACTGCCATTGATAACAGAGTCGGCATTTATTTCGATAACAATGAAGTCGTGTTGACGAACCCGACGCTCAATACAATCACTGACGACCCTGTACCTGTTGCTTCGTTCACAACAGCCGCAGAAACAGTGTATGTCGGAGAGCCGGTCAACTTCACGTACACCGGGGGAACAACCGACGGAACATTTCTCTGGACATTCGCCGATTCCGCTCTACCGGATATTTCGACAGAACAAAACCCTTCCGGTGTCTTATTCGAAACAACCGGAGCGAAGTGTATTACGCTTGAAGTTTCTCTTGGTGATTGCCAATCGGAGCCGGCAAGTATGTTTGTGTACTGTATCGAACGAAGTCCCGATACCATCACAGCAATTGCGGGAGAACATGGAACGATTTCGCCATCGGGAAACGTCCTTGTAATCTATGGGTCAGATCAAACGTTCAACGTCGTGCCTGACTCAGGATATTATGTGGATAGTCTTTTTGTTGATAATGAAATCGTAGAATCAACATCGAGTTATACATTTCAATTCGTAATTTCAAACCATACAATTCGTGTGGTGTTCCGACCGTTAATGTCTGTTACCATACCGATAGATTCCCGTTGGAATATTGTTTCAGTTCCGATAAAAGTTCTTGATTACAGGAAAGTGCAACTATTTCCTACTGCTTATTCAGATGCTTACGCATTTCGGGGAACGTATCTTGAAAAAGACACTTTGGTTCTCGGTGACGGATATTGGATAAAATTTACAACGTCGCAGGAAGTTCACATGATCGGAAGACCACGCACACAGGATACAATTGCAATACGGAAAGGATGGAATCTTATTGGCGCACTGTCAGAGACTGTCACTGTTTCATCTGTTACGTCCATTCCTCCGGGATTAGTCACGTCACAGTTCTTCGGATACAACCGCGGCTACATGACTACGGAAACTCTGGAGCCGGGAAAAGGATACTGGGTGAACGTCACCGAAAACGGACAGTTGATTCTTTCTGCTGTTCCAAATACCAACTCGTCAGCCAATCGAATCAAACGATTGTTGAATAATGAACTTCCTCCGATTCCACCTGATGTTGAAAATTCTTCAGATGAATCGGAAGAACCATTGGATGACAATGCTCAAATGCTCCCCGGTGAATTCACTCTTGAACAGAACTATCCGAACCCGTTCAATCCGACAACGGTAATCCGATATCAGTTACCTGTAAACAGTACTGTCACATTAAAGGTGTATGATATTCTCGGAAGAGAAGTTACATTGTTGGTTGATGGAATACAGACTGCCGGATACAAATCAGTCGAGTGGAACGCGGGGACTCTGGCAAGCGGCTTCTATTTTTATCGCATTGTAGCGCAGAGCGAATCTTCTAACGGCTCAGGACAAACGTTCACGGAGGTGAAGAAAACATATTTGCTCAGATAAACGAAACAACAACATCAGCACAAAGGAATTGATATGAAAATCCTCATCAGTATTATAAGTGCAATAGTTATTTTCTCACTGCATACTTCTTTACATGCCGGTGTGTCCGGAAACGCGAATGCTCGCCTTGATAATAGGAAGCAAATAGAATTCTCCTCTTCCAATGAATGGATGAATTTTACAAAGCGGCACGGCGCGTGGTCAGTACAGTGGAATGAAGTTACAGGAACTCCTCATCGGGCGTTCGGTGATGCAATACAGATTCCCGGATACAGATTGATCAGCAAGGAAAATATTCAACAAGCCGCAAGAGATTTTCTCTCTTCTCAACAAGAAGTTTTGAAAATCAATCCGTCGGAATTACAGTTCGTTAGAGCAACTCCGGTAAACGGACGTTGGTATGTAAGTTATCGTCAAACATATCATGGACTGGAAGTGTTGTTCTCGGAAATAGAACTGCGGATATTTTCTAATGGAAATGTGATGGCGTTCGGAGTTGATTACTTCAACAACATCAACGTTTCGACGGCAACAACAATTACTTATGAACAGGCGAAGGCAATCGCTGTTGCAAGTGTGGATTTCAGCAACGGTGTCGCATCAGGAAACGACAAGGTTCGTATTCTACCTGTCATCGCGGGGACATCTGTGAGTTACGATTTAGTGTACACTGTAAATGTTACGTCGAAGGACATGCTGAATGATTACCTGATTTTAGTTGATGCTCAAAGCGGCAATGTCGTGTTCTCTCAGAACCGTGTCTTTGACCTTGATGTAAACGGAAGAGTGCACGCGCTCGTTCAGCCCGAACTCCCGTCAGATTCTGCAATAAGCAAAAACTTGAATGATTATTATTTCATCGCAGGTAACGATACAGTTCGCACGGACAGCACGGGAAGATTTTCATTCACTCCTTCTTTGCCTACCACCTTCACAGCAACTCTTCAAGGACCATGGGTTCGTGTATTTCGCGGCGACGGACAACCCGACGCGTCATTAACTTATACGGTGAACCCGGGCGATTCGCTCGAAATATTGTGGGACAGCTCAAACTCACACCTTGCAGAGCGGGATGCATTCTATCATATCAACTACGTTCACGATTATATTACTTCACTTGACACAAATTTCACTGCGATTAACTTTCCGGTTGGTTGTCAGGTGAATGCCGCCGGTTCGTGTAATGCGTATGCCGGTCCGAATGGTGTCACCTTTCTCGCCGCCGGAGGAAGTTGTGTAAACACCGGGCAAATGCCTTCCGTCATCTATCATGAGTATGGACATGTGATAAACTATAATCTCTATGAGCAACTCGGATCATATATGTTCAGCACATCGGCACACGAAGGAACTGCCGATATTAACTCTGCAATGATTGAGGATAATCCCTTCATCGCTAGGGGATTACGCGGACCGGGAACGTACTTGCGAAGTGTCAGTAACACGCGGAAGTATCCTGAGAATATCACCGGCGGCTCGCATAATGACGGACTTATTCTTGCAGGCGCTTTTTGGGATGTACGCGTAGCAACTTCTCTCCCTACTGCCCGCCGACTAGCCCACTTTGCCAAGTATGGATTACCTGATGATATCAATACGGGAATTTGTTACAGCGAATGGTACTTGGAAACATTGGTGGCGGACGATGATGACGGCAATCTTGGAAACGGTACACCAAACTTCAGCGCCATCAACTCCTCATTCAACGCTCATGGAATCGGAAGTTCATTATTTATGCGACTCTCCTTCTCGCATAATGAACTCACCAATACTCAGGATACCGTCAATGCATATTCAGTCAATTTTTCACTCGCCGGAGTTAACAACTCCGGTTCACCTGACTCGGTGATTGTCTATTATTCGACAGATAATTTTTCTTCTGCTCAGTCAGTTCTGGCAACGCTTGTTAGTCCGACTAATTATCATGCAGAGATTCCCCCTCAATCTGCCGGAACATTTGTAAAATATTATATCACTGCTTACGACCCGTTCGCGTCAAGCACTATAACAATTCCAAGCGGTGCGCCTTCGACAAAAACATTTGGCTTCTTAGTCGGATTCCAACAAGTATTACTCCACGATTTTGAGACCGAATCGCGTTGGCAAGTAGGCGCCCCAGGAGATAATGCATCCCGTATCTGGAAGCGGGCGCAACCACAAGAATCTTATTATTACGGCTATTTATTTGAACCCGGTGACGACCATTCCGCCAACGGCTCTATGTGCTATATTAGTCAGACTGAAGCGAAAACAACATTACTAAGTCCTGTGTTCGACCTTGATTCGTTAGATACTCCCGTCATTCAATATTATAAGTGGTATCAGTACTTCACTTGGGCAAGCACCTCTGATAATTGGAAAGTTGACATCTCAAGCGATGGAGGAAGCACATGGGTGGCTGTCGAAAATACGAAATCGCTGACTAACGGCTGGGAAAAAGTTGTTTTCAAGGTTTCCGATTATGTCGTGCCAACAGATCTGGTACAAATACGTTTCGTAGCGAGTGTTCACGGCAACAATTACGTCGAATCACTCATGGATGATTTTGAAATAAATGGTAAGTCCAGATTATTTCTGTTTTATCCGTCCACCCCGCAACTCCTTTCTCCCAACGAAGGTGAAATTACTTCGGAACTAACTGTCCATTTCGAATGGCACGTTTCAAAGACTGCGGAGAGTTTTCATCTTCAATTTGCAGATGATTCTGTTTTCTCAAATATTCTTGTTGATGATTCAACTATTACCGATACGACCTATCAGTATTATTCATTGACTGAGGGAAAGACATATTACTGGCGTGTTGAGGCAAAGAATGTAAAAGGAACAAGCGGCTTTAGTCCAACAAGAACTTTTCGAACATTATTGCCTGCACCTGATAGTTTAACATCGCTCCTTCTTCCTTTCCAAGGTGTGCTTCTCAATTGGAGGGATAATTCTTCAACTGAAACGAACTTTCTGATTGTCCGGAAGGAAATCCCCACCGGTGAATATGCAATCATTGAGAGTATCGGACAGAATCAATCCTCGTACTTCGATAGCAGTGTTGAAAACGGAAAGACTTATCAGTACCGGATACTTGCAATCAATGCAGAGACCATGTCCGATTCATCTAATGAAATAACTATCTTCGTCACCTCCCCTGAATTTGCTTTCACTCCATCGAATCTTCTTTTCGATAGTATTCTCGTCGGGACAACTCAAACCATCGCAGTAACAATTTCAAATGCCGGAGGTCTTCCGTTATTTGTGTCTTCTCTTCTGACCGATACTATATCCTTCAGTATTTCACTTCAACAAGATACGATTGCACCATTATCAAGTGAGCATATTATTGTGACATTTACACCAATAAGCGAAGGTGTAAAAGAAGCAAGCATTATCTTTCAGCATAATGCCATGAGTTCGACAGATACATTAAGAATAAGCGGCGTTGGTATTTTTCCTCATATTAACATTAATCGAACAAGCGTCTCGTTTGGTGAAGTGGCTGTTTTCACAAGCAAAGCAGAAACTGTCACTGTTCGAAATACGGGAACTGCATCGCTGAGAATTGATTCGATGAAATCCGATAACAGTTTCTTTAGTGTGAATCCAACAAGCAACCAAATACAACCGGCAGACAGCGCGGTATTTCTCATTACCTTTAGTCCCATCTCCCCTGATAGTCAAACAGGAACCGTACTGTTGTGGCACAACGCTTCAGTCGCACCCGAAACAGTGCTTGTAACGGGAAAAGGTATTACTCCGGTTGTAGAAATCTCACCTTCAACTCTTGATTTCGGGAATGTCCATGCTTCATCATTAAAAATTGATAGCGTTACAATAAGAAATATCGGTACGATTTTATTGAGAGTAGATTCAATCACTTCAAACAACAATCAATTTACTCCATTGAATGTATCTGCCTCCGAAATCATACCAGGTGACAGCGAGAAATTAACCATCTATTTTCAACCAACATCAGCCGGACTAAAAACAGGCACGATAAAACTCTGGCATAATGGTTCCGGTTCGCCGCAAGCAGTTCCCGTTGTTGGAGTTGGAACTGCCCCCGCTTTTGCCGTCACGCCATCTTCACTCGACTTCGGAAATGTTCATGTTTCATCAAGCAAGATTGATAGTGTTACTGTTACAAATACCGGAACCGAGCCACTTGTTATTTCTTCAACTTCATCAAATTACCTCCAGTTCTCTATCACTCCCGGAAGCGCAACAATACAAGCATCGCAATCCCGGAAATTTACCGTCACCTATACTCCGAATTCGTTGGACGGAAGTACGGCACAACTTTCATTCTTTCACAATGCTGTCGGTTCACCTTCGAGAATCTCAGTAACAGGGACAGGTACATCAGCCGTATTTTCCGCCTCTCAATCAATGTTGAACTTTGGGAGCGTTGCGTTAGAAGAATCAAAGATTGACAGTATCACAATAACAAACATCGGAAATGAGTCATTGTTTATCTCAAGTGTAACCACAACGAACAGTCAATTTACTATTTCTCCGTCATCAGACAGCATCGCGCCGACAACCTTTAGAAGATTTATGGTAACGTTTACTCCCGCTTCGCTTGGATATCAAAGCGCATTCATTCTGTTCACACACAATGCGGCCGGCTCATCCACTGTTCTTCCTGTAAGCGGAGTTGGAGGAACATTTACTGTGTCGTTCCCTGTCATGAATAAATGGAATATTATTTCCCTTCCGCTTTCCGTAGATGATGCAAGTGTGTCATTACTGTTTCCCGATGCTCAAAGTAATGCATTCTCTTATTTACCCTCTGCCGGTTATATGGGGAATAAAATGTTGGTAAACAGGAAAGGGTACTGGTTAAAATTTTCTGCTGAAGAAACCGTTCAGTTACACGGTGTCCCGTTGGCAATAGATACATTTGAAGTCATATCCGGCTGGAATCTCATTGGTTCGATTACGTTTCCTATTCCAACTCAAAACATAATTTCGGAACCACCCAATATTGCTGTTTCTGAATTTTATGGATATAACAGCGGATATCAAACTGCCGACTCAATCGTTCCGGGGAGAGGATATTGGGTAAAGTCAGAAACTGACGGACAACTGATTCTTACTTCCTTTAACACGCTGAGTTTATCTAATCGAATTCAAATAATTCCAACATCTGAAGTGCCACCGACACCACCGGGGGAAATACGATCTTCTGAAAGAATTCCGGAGAAATTCTCCCTCGAACAAAATACCCCGAATCCGTTCAACCCCTCAACGATGATTCGGTATCAACTGCCGGTCGGTGGTCGTGTCAGTCTGAAAATCTATAATGTTCTCGGACAGGAAGTAACAACATTATTGGATGAGATTCAGGATGCAGGATTCAAGTCGCAGGAATGGAATGCGGGTAGTTTCGCATCAGGTGTATATTTTTATCGCCTTACTGTTCAGAACGGTTCAAGAAGTTCGTTCACTGATGTGAAGAAGTTAATGCTTCTCAAGTGACGGGGAAATGAATCAATAATATATCAGGAAGCTCGTTAAGAAAATTTAATTCAATGGTAAGGGATTACGTTCGTAATGGGCTTCCTACCATTTTACTTGCCACGCACTTGAGAAGTGCGTGGCAAATACGTTGGCTCTTATTTCTTTTCTGATTCATCCCATGTTGTTGCAAGCCACTTCTCATAAATCTCCTTTTGCAACTCAGTTGGCTCTTTTACTTTATTAAGTTTATAGTTCAACAGAGGTCCCGCTTCCAACTTCACTTCAATCGTTCTCAGTTTATCGCCGCGCATAATAGTGAGCGTTATGCTCTCGCCGACCGGTAAATCTTTCACTCGCTCGGAAAGGTCGGCGGGACGGATGCGGAAGCCGTTCAGGGCAACAACTTCGTCTCCAGCATCAACACCCGCGTTGTATGCAGGCGAGCCGGCGGAAAGTTGAGAAACCGTTGTTCTTCCACCTGATTCAGAGAGAGAAAAACCAATCCACGGTTTTGCAATGGTGTCTTTCAATGTCAATTCAAGTCCGGCATAGGCAAGCGTCTGTTCCCACGGAAGCGGCTTCGTTCCGAAAACATAGTCGGCAAAAAATTCGTTTACGTTACTGTTTGATAATTCTTCTGTTGTTGCTTGAAAATCTTTCACGGTGTAGCCATCACCGGAGAGCGGAAATCGTTTGTACATTGTTCTCAGCACATCATCAAGCGAAGTCTTGTTCGCTGTGCGCTGACGCAGTTCCAAATCAAGAAGCAAACTGACGAGCGAACCCTTGCCGTAATAATCCGTTTCCGAGTTGTACGACTGCTGATTGCCGCGCCAGAATTTTATCCAAGAATCAAAACTCGATTCTACAATTGACTGCACGTTGTTTCCAGGTCGTTGCCGGTCTGATTGAATCGAGGTTGCCAGGTCATCAAGATATTTCTGAACTTTCTGATAACCCGCACGAACAAGAATCAAATTATCATAGTACGATGTCGTTCCTTCCGAAATCCACAACTCGTCTGTGTAATTTTCTTTCAGATAATCATACGGATGCAAACCCTTCGGACGGAGTTGCTTCACGTTCCACGTGTGGAAATACTCGTGCGAAACCAAGCCGAGAAACCCCCGATACGTTTCGGGATTTTTGAAGATAAACGGGCGCGCTCCCATAATCACGGAGTTAAGATGCTCTGTTCCTCCGCCGGAAGTTGGTGAACAGTGAACAAGAAACACATATCGCTTGTACGGAAAATCTCCCCACATCGCTTTCGTGGTTAGCACAATCTTCGTGATGTCTTTTATCAACGTGTCCACATTCCAGTTTCCATCGCCTGCAAAACTGAGAACATGAGGAATCCCATCAACATCAAACGTAAAATCTTTTTGCGTTCCGATTTCTATTGGACAATCAACAAACACATCATAGTTCGGCGCGGTAAATTCATTCTGTGTTTCTGCGACCGATTCGAGTCCGGTGGTAACGTGCCATCCCTCAAACGGATTGACGTGCAACCGAACGAGGAGTTTGCGAAACTTTTCCACATACATAAAGACGGCGGTTCCGTCCACAAAGCCATGCTCGTCATTCAACCCGCGTGTTCGCTGGTTGAATTCGTTCGAGTAAACTTTGTATTGAACTGTGACGTGTTCGGTTCCTTTCGTTTCTACGCGCCACGTTGTCTTATCAATTTTCTTCCACGAAAGCGGTTTGCCTTCTCCGTTCGAGGCTGAAAATTCCTGAACACCGCCTGCGAAATCGAGAACCATGTATCGTCCCGGTCGCCAGACGGGAAGAACGAAATCGAAATGCGATTCGCTTCGGGAAAGATTGTTGAGCGTAAGTTCCACTTCAAAGAAATGTGTATATGGCTTGGACATGCCGAGCGTGTAGTGAACCGCGGTTGGTTTGGCTTCAATCATTATCGAACAGAAAAAAATTAGTAAAACTATAGTGAACATCTTCGTGTAAAGTCTTTTACAAATATCGAAATTGTCATTCCCACGCAAGTGGGAATCCAAAAAACTGCATCGGTTACTCACGAAATGATTGGATACTTGCTTTCGCAGGTATGACAATGCAATGTTTTGGTTCATTTCACAAGTGACGCAAACGGATTTCATTCCGGCTTCACGCCGGCGATGTCAACGACAAGAGGAGAGAAAAACATTGTGTCAGGGTTTTCCCGATGAGCAAGCCAATCTGCCAACATCGCATCCCCTTCGGTTTGTGTAATCACTCCTATATCAACCATCGCCTGAAAATGAGTTGAGAAAAATTTATGCGCCCATTCCATTACGGTACTCTTCGGTCCGCCTGCAAGGCAATTTGGTTTGTATTCAATCAGTTTGATTTCCTGTTGACGAAAAATAATCGGAATGCGAGATGCAACATACGGGTCACCTCCGCCTGCTCTCCAGTAACCACGCACTGCGTTCGCTGCATGTTGAAACGCTCCGGAATTTGGAGAGAGGGACAGTCCCTCGTACTGATAATCCTGCAGTGCGATGATACCGCCGGGCTTGAGCGAGCGAAGTATATTCAGTAAAAATTTTTCTGCATCAGGTACAAAGCCAATCACCCATCGCACAAAAATAAAATCGAAATACTCGGAAGGAAGCAGAGCAACTTCTGCCGTTCCTTCTATGAATTTTATGTTTGCCCAACCGCGCTTTGCCGAATCGTTCCGGAACCAATCCAAATAATATTTCGATGGTTCAAGAACAGTCACTTCACCATTCTCACCGACTCGTTCGCGCAAATCCATCGCAACAAATCCGGGTCCGGCGCCGACATCCAGACACTTCCATCCGTTTCCAACATTCAGTCGTGTAAAGAAATCATCCGTCACGTTCTTCCACACATTGTGCTGAAAGCGGAGTCGTTCTAATTCAGTTTCACTTACACCGAGTAAGTAGTCGTTCTTGTCATTTGTCATTGGTCAATGGTCAATGGTCATTAGTGATTCGT
Source organism: Ignavibacteriota bacterium (assembly GCA_016191715.1). Classification (GTDB taxonomy): domain Bacteria; phylum Bacteroidota; class Ignavibacteria; order UBA10030; family SZUA-254; genus FW602-bin19. The sequence continues at coordinate 13,269 of JACPVN010000135.1, forward strand.
GAGTCGTGATTCGTGAGTAGTGAGTGAGTATTTATGAGTTCTTGGTTAATTATTCTCAGTACTTTGTACTCAACTACTCATATACTCAACTACTTTTTTTCATTTTTCATTTTGCATTGAACACTACCAGTCCACCGGATGGTCTGCGCCGTGACCGGGTCCGAGAAGGATAGCATTGAGGAACATTCGTTCTGTGCCGTGGAAAGAGCCGCGGAAGTTTGGCTCGGTTGCAAAGAGTATGATTTGTCCTTTCCCTTTTCCTTCGCGTGTGGCATAGGCAGTTTTCGCCCAGCGTGTGCGCGCTTCGGGCCAGATGAGTCCGGATAGACGTATGTTTTCGTACGATGAATATCGTGCGGGGGTTTCCACCGGGTCTTTCGAGAGAAGTGCGAGCGAGTTGAATACGAGCGCCGGAACTTTCTCACCTACGCCGTACGAGAGCCAATGTTCTTTATCCAAATCAACCCTCAAGATTGCGCCGCGCGGCATGTACAATCGTCCCTGTTCTTCGAGCATTGCCAATTCTTTTTCGGCAGGTATCGTCGCCGGTTTCGATGTATCTATTACCTGTTGTTTTCCTTCCCAAATGCTGATACTGTCAATCTTCGGCGAGAGGGCTTTTTGTTCCATGTCCAATGCTTTTGCATAGAGGTCGAGTTCCTTCAACGCTTGCTGACGCGTTCGCACACTGCTCATTCCGTTTGCCGAATCGGCAAGGAATGATGCGGAACCGCTCATGCCGATTAACGTTCCTCCCGCTTCAACCCACTGTCGAAGTGTGCCGAGAGCGCCTTTACCGAGAACTCTGTTCAACCCGCCCCCATCACCCGAAGGGAGAATAGCGACGTTATACTTTTTCAAATCCACCCAGGTGAGTTGTGCGGTGTTGATGACTGAAATTCTTAATTTCAGTTGTTCATCCAGGAGATGCCACATGGCGCCAAAATTATTGGAACTGACTTCCGGTCCTGCAATGAGAACAACGCGTGGTTGTTGAAGCGGAATGAAATCGTTGCCGCCCAAATCGGGACCGCTTGTACTGAGAGCCGTGTTGACTCCGATTACCGAGATTCCGAATTCTTTTGCTATCGTTTGAATCTCTTCATTTAGCGATGTGGGATTGTCATTCACCCGGAGGAGAATCGTAGAAGGCGGATACGTTTTTCCTTCAATGGAAAATTCGTAACGAGCGGAACGCTGTGTAAATCCTTTCTCTAATAATTTTGCCAACGCCATGACTGCCCTGTCGTCAGCATATTCAAACAAAAATCCGTACGCGGGTTTGGGATTACGAACGTTCCCTTCCGGCTGTGAGATTGCGCTTACCAATGAAGATGCAACACTTGCTTTCTCTGTTGAGGAGTATGCTTCAATTCCGTACGCGATGGGAAGCGACCATGCGGAGACATCGTACATCTTGGAATCTTTTTCTTTCTCCAATGCTTTCCGTTCGTCTTTCAACACTTCGTTCGAGAAGCGCGGGTCAAATTCGAGAATTGCTTTTGCCAATCGTCCGTTCGGTTGGTCAAGCGAAACGATGTATGTTCCTTCGGGAAGTGTTTTCGCGGAGGATTTCGGACTCCAGTACTCGCGGGCATCGGAAACTCTAAATTCTTTTTCTGCTCGCTTCACTTCAATATTTTGTGTCAGAAGTCGTTCAACGAGTTTGTCGGTTCGGGTAGGATTCATCCCTTGAAGAAGATAGTACGTTGCCGCTTCACCTTTTTTGATTTCAACACCCTTCTTTCGTGCGGCATAATAATCGCTCAACATTTCTTTCCGGTTGTTCGCCATCGTCGTGAAGTTGGCAAATGAACTGACGACGTGATGATGCACTGCTTCGCGATAGGTGAGTGTCGTCCCGTCCGGTCGTTTGATGCTTGAACCATCCGTTCCTGCCTGCTCATATAAAATTCCGACTGCATCGAGATACAATCCATAGGAACTTCCGTAGCCCGGATACCATTCATCGTTCCATTCGCGGCTGTAGTAACTCCATCCATACTTATCAAATGCCTTGCCTTGGTCTGATGCAAACACGTTCCACCATCGCTTTACATGGGCGGGGACATTCGGGTTGAGCGGCTCGCGAGGCGGCGAGAACAAGTATGTATCGAACGAACCCATCTCGTGCGAATCAATTAACACTTGTGGAAACCACTGAAAGAGTGTGCGAATACGGTTTTGATTTTCGACGTTGACGAGCATAAACCAGTCGCGGTTCAAATCAAACAAATAATGATTGCCGCGACCCCAGGGCCATGTACCGCTGTGCGACATGCTTTGCGCATCCGAGTTTTCCACCGCACCAGCCCATTGTTGCATCTGCGAAAGCCAACGCTCGCGCCCGTCAGGGTTTTCCATCGGGTCGAGACAAATGACAAGTTCATTCAGCACTTTCGTTGTCGCTTCATCAAGTCCTGCGGCGAGATGATAGACGATTTGCATCGCCGCATCCACACTCGAAAGTTCATCTCCGTGAATTCCGTACCCAATCCACACGACCGAGGGATTCGTTTCGATGATGCGCTTCGCTTCGTCGGCGCTTGTGGTACGAGGGTCTGCCAACTTCAAATTGTTTTGTTGAATTTCTTTTATTCTTTTTTGATTTTCTTCTGAAGTGATGACAAGGTAATATTGTTTTCGTTGCTCGTATGATTGTCCCATCTCGAATATCTTCACCCGAGGCGATTGACTGACAACGAGTTGTAAATACCGAACCCCTTCATCGTAGCGAATCGGTCGCTTGCCGAGTGTGAAACCGAGGAATTCATCCGGTGACGTGATCTTCTCATTGTACGCGGTTTTCGGGAAGAAAGGAAGCGGCTGTTCTTGTGCAACGAGGATGCTCGACGAAATAATCATCAAGCAGAAGAACATGTTTGAAAATAAACGAAGGTATTGAGCGTGGGGGCGCATTGAAATTTCCGATAGTTAATAGTGATAGAAAACGCATTGAATATAACACGGTATGAGGCGTTCTCCAAGTCTCAACTCTGTCCCTTCTTCCCGAATCAGAAGTCACAAATTAGAAGTGTGATGACATAGGATGATACAGGAAGAGTTCATCAAAGCATCGAAAAGCAACAAAGAAACGTCAGAATAGTTTTTGGGGACATCTATTTGGAGATGAGC